>NZ_JBHUQX010000301.1:0-11821 GCF_042674225.1 Streptomyces sp. NPDC056948 | reverse complement strand
ATCCTGCACTCCCTGTCCGAGAGCATCACGCATCTGGAGCACGCCTGCCTGACCCTCGCCGAGCGGTGCGTGGCCGGCATCACGGCCAACACGGCGCAGCTGCGGGCCGCGGTGGAGAACTCCATCGGTCTGGTCACCGCCCTCAACCCGTACATCGGGTACGAGGCGGCCACCGGCATCGCCAAGGAGGCCCTGGCCACCGGCCGCGGCCTCCCGTACCCCGGTCAGAAAGCCCCTGATCGCGGCCAGTTCCCGTTCGTCGTACCCCTGCAACAGGCCCACCGCCCGGTCGATCAGGGGGCCGAAGTGCTGCCGGCCGAGGGCGATCGCGCTCTCGTCCACCTCGATGGTGACCTTGCGACGGTCCAGCTCGCCGCGCACCCGCCGCACATGCCCGGCCCGCTCCAGCCGGTCGACCAGTGCGGTGGTCCCCGCCGAGTTCAGCCCGAGCGCGGCACCGAGTCGCCCCGCCGTGGTCTCCTCGCCCGCGCGATAGGCGTCCATCAGGACGATCAGCGCCCGCACATCGGTGGGATGCATGCCGTTGCGCTGGGCGAACCGGGCGCTGTGCCGCCCCAGGTCGACGGTCACAGCGCGCAACAGATGGACGATCTCCATCTCCTCGTACCTCTGGTCGGGCACCCGCAGCCTCCGACTATCATCTCGCTCAACAAGTATCTCACTGAGCGAGATAATAAGGTGGTCCTGGCTCATGAGCGCTCGCGGTGCGTACGACATGGACGGCTTCCTCGCCGCCTACGACACGGTCATGGCCAAGTGGCCGACATCGCGTGAGGCCGCGACCGTGCCCACGCCCTTCGGTACGACGCACGTGAACATCTGCGGCCCGGCCGACGGCCCTCCGCTCCTCCTGCTGCCGGGAGGCGGAAGCCCGACCTCCGCCTCCTGGTTCCGGCAAGCCGCCGAACTCTCGCGCGTCCATCGGCTGTACGCCGTCGACCTGATCGGCGCCCCGGGCCGCAGCACACCGGCCCCCGGTCGCCACCCCCGTACGACCGCCGACCTGGTGTCCTGGCTGGACGCGCTCCTCAAGGGCCTCGGCCTCGCGGACACCGACCTGGGCGGGCACTCCTACGGCGCCTGGATCGCGCTGCAGTACGCCCTGCGCGCGCCCCACCGGGTGCGCCGTCTGGTCCTCTTGGACCCGACCATGTCCTTCGCCAAGCTGAAGTCGGCCTACGGACTGCACGCGGTGCGGATGGCGCTGCGGCCCACGCCCCGCCGGGTCCGGACCTTCCTGGAATGGGAGACGAGGGGCGTCCCCCTCGACCAGGACTGGCTCGCCCTCCAGGAGGCCGCCGTCGGCTTCCCCTCCGTGCGGCCGGTGGTGGGACCACGCCCGAAGCCGGGCGCGCTGCGCAGATTGGACCTGCCGGTCCTCGTGCTCCTCGCCGAGAACACCCGGACCCACAACCCGTCCAAGGTGGCCGCCCGCGCCGGAAAACTGCTGCCACACGCCACGACGGCCACACTGCCGAACGTCTCCCACCACGCCCTGCCGCACGCCGCCCCGGCCGAAGCGAGCCGCCGCATCACCGACTTCCTGACCGGCCCCGCCGGCTGAGCCCCGCCCACGCCGACTACGCAGTGCTGACCAGCACAACGGCTCCCACGGTCTCGACCCAGAAGTAGAACCAGGACGGGTAGAACGCCGACGGCCGCCGCTCCACCGCGCGGGCCACCAACCGCCCGAACGCCATCCCCGCCAGCGACACGGCCACCGTGATCACCACGCCGGACCGCAGATCGCCGGAGGCGCCGAGGGCCGTCCAGGCGAGGAGGGCACCGACCGCGACCCCGAATCCGCCGTAGACGGCCCTGACTTCGGCGCGGGCTTCCGGGACGGACAGCTCGATACCGAAAGGGCGGATGAGCGCCCTGGGAGCGACGAGCCCGAAGAGCCCCATACCCAGGAAGAACAGCGCGACGAGACCTGTGAAGAGAGAGGACATGGCGGCGAGCGTGCCGTCCGTGAGCGCGGGCCCTCAATTACCTCCCGGGTAATGACCTGGGCTACGGCCGAGCCGCGCCCCTCTGCTCTCCGCGACCCGCTTGACGTCGCGCAGGGACTCGGTGAGCCGCCGGGCCAGGTAGTGCACTTCCGCACTCGTCACCCGGCGTTCCGCGAGGAGTTCGTCGGCGTGGCCGAGGAGGTCGCCCGCCATGCCGAGCTGTACGTCCTCGATGTCGTCGGCGAGACGGGAGACGTAGCCGGTCCCGTCGCCGACGAGGTAGCAGGGCCTGCCCTCAGGACTCGTCCACGGCAGCAGCCGCCCTTGCTCAGGGAGCCGGGCGATTCGGTCTGTCATGTCTGTCGGCCTTCCCACCTGCGGTGAATGCGTTCTGTGCTGAATCACTCACAGAGTGGGGTCGCCCCTCGCTACGCTGCCAGGGGTCGGAACTTGACATCGCGTTTGTCAAGAAGAGGAGTGGGCCGCATGGACGAACGCCGCATGCTTCGAACGCCGCGTCAGAAGTACGGAGAGGAGCTGCGGCTGAGGCGGACAGCCGTCGGCCTCACCCAGGAGGAGCTGGGCGACCAGGTCGTGTGCTCACCCACGCTGATCAGCCACTTCGAGGCCGGGAGGCGTCTCCCGAAGCCGGATGACGCGCTGCGGATCGACCGGGCGCTGGGGACGGACGGGTTCTTCGCGCGGTGGCTGGAGGATCTGGAGTCGAAATACACCGATCACTTCGCCGCCGTGGCCGAGCTTGAGCAACTGGCTCTGCTGATCCAGCAGTTCGCGCTCTCGCTGGTTCCCGGAGTGCTGCAGAGCGACGACTACGCACGCGCTCTCTTCCGTGCGTACCGACCGAATCACACGCCCGAGGAACTTGACGAGCTCGTTGTCATCCGAACAAGGCGCCGCCGAATCCTCGACGGACCGGCGCAGCCCGTGGTCTGGACACTGCTCGACGAGGCGGTTCTTCGACGTTGTGTGGGCGGGCCGCAGGTCATGGCCGAGCAGTTGCACAAGATCGCGGACATGGCCGAGTCGGGACGACTGCGCTTGCACGTCCTTCCCTACGGCGTGGGAGCGCACGCGCTCATGCAGAGTCTGCTCACGCTCATGACCTTCGAGGACTCGGCCCCGGTGGCCTACGTCGAGGGCTTCCAGACCGGGAACTTGATGGACGATCCTGCCCTGGTGAGCGCCTGTCAGACCGCTTACGCTCTGGCCCTGAGCGACGCGTTGTCGCAGCAGGAGTCACTGTCCCTAGTCAGGGCGGCAGCGGAGGAACACGCGAATGGTCACCACTGAGCGCACCGTCACCGGGTGGTACAAGTCCAGCTACAGCGGCGGCGACCAAGGTGAATGCCTGGAAGTGGCTCGCGGCCGCACGGACATCCCCGTCCGAGACAGCAAAACCACCCCCGGCCCCACCCTCACCTTCTCGGCAACCGGCTGGACCGCCTTCGTCACCGCCCTCAAGGACGGCCACCTCACCGCCGCAAGCTGTAACTGACCAACGACGCCCCCACCACCGACCCGAACGCCGGCAGCAGAAACTGCGCGAAAGCCTCCCAGCCCCACACGATCCCCGCGCACGCCGCCGTGATGTTGATGGCCAGCGACATGATCCACAGGGCGACACTCTGGGCCTGGGGTGACATCGTTCCTCGTCGTGATACGGGTTGGCGGCGAATTCACCGGGCAAGGCGGAATCAGCCCGGGCCGGGGCTCGGCAGGGGGCGGAATTCCGGCATGGGTGTCCGGGTCAATGCGGGAAAGCCGGGGGTGTTCTTGTTCGGCGCGGAGGTTCCTGGCGCCACGACCGCGTGGTCCCCGGAAAGCCCTGGAGCCAGCACGAGCAGCGTCAATGTGCTCACGGCGCACAGGCCGACGAGGAGCGCTCCTGCGGTGTACGCGCGCCGAGGGGTGGTCGGGCCTGGGGGAGGCATCGGCATCACGGTCGCTCCGGAATCGGGTCCGCCCCCCTTTGGTGAACCCCTGGATTCTGACACGGGAAAGGAGTTCAAAAGGGCCAACCTGGATGCTTGAACTGTAAAGCTTCTGGTCGTCCTTGTGAATTCACCGTGAAAGGTGACCGGTTGACCGCATACTGATCGGTCGCTTATTCAAGGGCGTTGTCCTACCCGGGCGGTACGGTCCCACCATGACCGATCAGGGCGAGCGGCGACTGGCCACGCTGGAAGGCGTACTCGAGCGCATCACCTACGCCAACGAGGAGAACGGCTATACGGTCGCCCGGGTCGACACCGGCAGAGGCGGCGGCGACCTGCTCACGGTCGTCGGCGCGCTGCTCGGCGCCCAGGTCGGCGAGTCCCTGCGCATGGAGGGCCGTTGGGGGTCGCATCAGCAGTACGGCAAGCAGTTCCATGTGGAGAACTACACGACCGTCCTGCCGGCCACCGTCCAGGGCATCCGCCGCTACCTCGGCTCAGGTCTGGTCAAGGGCATCGGGCCGGTCTTCGCCGACCGGATCACCCAGCATTTCGGGCTGGACACGCTCCAGATCATCGAGGAGGAGCCCAAGCGGCTGATCGAGGTCCCGGGCCTCGGCCCAAAGCGGACCAAGAAGATCGCCGACGCCTGGGAGGAACAGAAGGCCATCAAGGAGGTCATGCTCTTCCTCCAGACCGTCGAGGTGTCCACGTCCATCGCCGTGCGCATCTACAAGAAGTACGGCGACGCCTCTATCTCCGTCGTGAAGAACCAGCCCTACCGGCTCGCGTCCGACGTCTGGGGCATCGGCTTCCTCACCGCCGACAAGATCGCCCAGTCCGTCGGCATCCCGCACGACAGCCCGGAGCGCGTCAAGGCGGGCCTGCAGTACGCGCTGTCGCAGTCCACCGACCAGGGCCACTGCTTCCTCCCGGAGGAGCAGCTCATCAAGGACGCGGTCAAGCTCCTCCAGGTCGACACGGGCCTGGTCATCGAGTGCCTGGCCGAGCTGGCCGAGCCGGGGGAGGACGGTGAAGAACCCGGCGTCGTACGGGAGAAGGTCCCGGGGCCGGACGGAGGGGAGCCGGTCACCGCCATCTACCTCGTGCCCTTCCACCGCGCCGAACTCTCCCTCTCCGCCCAACTGCTGCGCCTCCTGCGCACCGAGGAGGACCGGATGCCGGGCTTCCGTACGGTGGCCTGGGACAAGGCCCTCACCTGGCTGAAGGCACGCACGGGTACCGACCTCGCCCCGGAGCAGGAGGCCGCCGTCAAGCTGGCACTGACCGAGAAGGTCGCCGTCCTCACCGGCGGCCCCGGCTGCGGCAAGTCCTTCACGGTCCGCTCGATCGTGGAGCTGGCCCGCGCCAGGAAGGCGAAGGTCGTGCTCGCCGCCCCGACCGGCCGGGCCGCCAAGCGCCTGTCCGAGCTCACCGGCGCCGAGGCCTCCACGGTCCACCGCCTGCTGGAGCTGAAACCCGGCGGCGACGCGGCCTACGACCGGGACCGCCCGCTGGACGCCGACCTGGTGGTGGTCGACGAGGCGTCCATGCTGGACCTGCTGCTGGCCAACAAGCTGGTGAAAGCCGTGCCGCCGGGGGCGCATCTGCTGTTCGTCGGCGACGTGGACCAGTTGCCGAGCGTGGGTGCGGGGGAGGTGCTGCGGGATCTGCTCGCCGACGGGGGACCGATCCCGGCCGTCCGTCTGACCCGGGTCTTCCGGCAGGCGCAGCAGTCGGGCGTGGTGACGAACGCCCACCGGATCAACGCCGGCCAACACCCGGTCACCGACGGCATGAAGGACTTCTTCCTCTTCGTCGAGGACGAGACCGAGGAGGCCGGGCGGCTCACCGTGGATGTGGCGGCTCGTCGTATCCCGGCCAAGTTCGGGCTCGATCCGCGCCGCGATGTGCAGGTCCTCGCCCCCATGCACCGGGGCCCGGCGGGCGCGGGCGCCCTGAACGGTCTGCTCCAGCAGGCCATCACCCCCGGCCGCCCCGACACACCCGAGAAGCGGTTCGGCGGGCGGGTCTTCCGCGTCGGGGACAAGGTCACCCAGATTCGCAACAATTACGAGAAGGGCGAGAACGGCGTCTTCAACGGCACCGTGGGCGTGGTGACCTCGCTCGACCCGGTCGACCAGCGGCTCACTGTGCTGACGGACGAGGACGAGGAGATTCCGTACGACTTCGACGAGCTCGACGAGCTGGCGCACGCGTACGCCGTGACGATCCACCGCTCCCAGGGCAGCGAGTACCCGGCGGTCGTCATCCCGGTCACCACGAGCGCCTGGATGATGCTCCAGCGGAACCTGCTCTACACGGCGGTCACCCGGGCCAAAGAGCTGGTCGTCCTCGTCGGTTCGCGCAAGGCGATCGGCCAGGCGGTGCGCACGGTGTCGGCGGGCCGGCGGTGCACGGCACTCGATTTCCGGCTCGGATCGCACGGATCGCAAAAAAATGATCGATCAAACGAGTCGTGAAGGTCACAGAGGCTTCCGGATGGGGAACACAGGGGGCAGGATGAGCAAGTTGGCGGCACTCAGTGCCGTCAATAGGCCCGATGGTCGACCCCGAGTGCACTCTCCTGAGCCAAGTGGGGGATGGTAGAGACAGTCAGGGCAACCTCGAAGATGAGGCACAACGTCGGTGAGGGAAGACGTGAGCGACAACTCTGTAGTACTGCGGTACGGCGACGGCGAGTACACCTACCCGGTGATCGACAGCACCGTCGGGGACAAGGGCTTCGACATCGGGAAGCTCCGTGCCCAGACCGGTCTGGTGACACTGGACAGCGGTTACGGCAACACCGCCGCGTACAAATCCGCCATTACCTACCTGGACGGCGAAGCGGGCATCCTGCGGTACCGCGGGTACCCGATCGAGCAGCTGGCCGAGCGCTCCACCTTCCTGGAGGTCGCCTACCTGCTGATCAACGGCGAGCTGCCGACCGTCGACGAGCTCTCGACGTTCCAGAACGACATCACGCAGCACACCCTGCTGCACGAGGACGTCAAGAACTTCTACAAGGGCTTCCCGCGTGACGCCCACCCGATGGCCATGCTGTCCTCGGTCGTCTCGGCGCTGTCCACGTTCTACCAGGACAGCCACAACCCGTTCGACGAGCGCCAGCGCAACCTCTCCACGACGCGCCTGCTCGCCAAGCTCCCGACGATCGCGGCGTACGCGTACAAGAAGTCGATCGGTCACCCGTTCGTCTACCCGCGCAACGACCTCGGCTACGTCGAGAACTTCCTCCGCATGACCTTCTCGGTCCCCGCGCAGGAGTACGACCTGGACCCGACCGTGGTCTCCGCGCTCGACAAGCTGCTGATCCTGCACGCGGACCACGAGCAGAACTGTTCGACCTCCACGGTCCGCCTGGTCGGCTCCTCGCAGGCGAACATGTTCGCCTCGATCTCCGCCGGCATCAACGCCCTGTGGGGCCCGCTGCACGGCGGCGCCAACCAGTCGGTGCTGGAGATGCTGGAGGGCATCCGCGACTCCGGCGGCGACGTCGACACCTTCATCCGCAAGGTGAAGAACAAGGAGGACGGCGTCCGCCTGATGGGCTTCGGCCACCGGGTCTACAAGAACTTCGACCCGCGCGCCAAGATCATCAAGGCCGCCGCGCACGACGTGCTGTCCGCGCTCGGCAAGTCCGACGAGCTGCTGGACATCGCGCTGAAGCTGGAGGAGCACGCGCTCTCCGACGACTACTTCGTCTCGCGCAGCCTCTACCCCAACGTGGACTTCTACACCGGTCTGATCTACCGGGCCATGGGCTTCCCGACCGAGATGTTCACGGTCCTGTTCGCCCTCGGCCGGCTGCCGGGCTGGATCGCCCAGTGGCACGAGATGATCAAGGAGCCGGGCTCCCGCATCGGCCGCCCGCGCCAGATCTACACGGGCGTGGTCGAGCGCGACTTCGTTCCCGTCGAGGCCCGCTGAGGCTCGGTAACCGCAAGAGCCCCCGCATCCGACTGCCGGATGCGGGGGCTCTCGCGTAGCCCCCGAGAGGGGCGATCTCCTGCGCGATCTCTTACGTGATTTCTTACGCAATGAAGAAGGCGCCCCGGAACGCCGGTCCCCCCACGGGCCGACGGCCAGGGCGCCTTCCCAGTCCCGGTGCGGATTCCCCCCACGGGATCCGGCCGGGCGTCTGTGAGGACAGCGCCTGAATCGCTGTGAGCACAACGAGCAAAACTCGTCGTACCTCTGTCGTGTGCGATCTGCCGGGACAGCGCACGTCCGGGAGGGCCGCTCAAAGCTTCCCGGTGTGCGTGCCCCGGCAACGCATCTCTGGAGAAGTCCCCCAAGACATCTCCAGATGCCAGGTAACGCCCCCCAAGACGCTCCCTGACATCGTCAACTTAGACCTTCGAACCCCTTCGATGGTTACGTTCACATCACTGTGATCTGCGTCTCTTGCATATGTCCGTTAGCTGCGCAAGAGCCCGGAAATGCCGTCCGGGACTCAAGCGTAAGGATGATGCGCGAGCCTTGTGAAGAGCTTATGTGAGCCGGGCTCGGGACTCCAGAGGGGCTCATATCAGGTTCGCCGTGAACTTAGGGCGAATTCAGGGGACTTCACCGGAATGTCCGGAGACGGAGGCTGTTCGTGACGACGAAGACCGACGAGAAGGCCATCGCGGCCCCCGCGATCATCGGGTTCAGCAGCCCCGCGGCGGCCAGCGGCAGCGCGGCCACGTTGTAGCCGAAGGCCCAGACGAGATTGCCCTTGATCGTGGCCAGCGTCCGGCGCGACAGCCGGATCGCGTCCGCGGCCACCCGCAGGTCGCCGCGGACCAGCGTCAGATCGCCCGCCTCGATGGCCGCGTCCGTGCCGGTGCCCATGGCCAGGCCCAGATCGGCGGTGGCGAGCGCGGCCGCGTCGTTGACGCCGTCGCCCACCATGGCGACGACCCGCCCCTCGGCCCGCAGCCGCCGTACGGCGTCGACCTTGTCCTCGGGCAGGACCTCCGCGACCACCTGGTCGATCCCCACGGCCTTCGCCACCGTCTCGGCCACTGCCCGGTTGTCCCCGGTCAGCAGCACCGGCGTGAGTCCCAGCGCGCGCAGTTCCCGTACGGCCTCGGCGCTGGTCTCCTTGACCGCGTCCGCCATGGCCAGCACGGCCCGCGCCGTCCCGTCCCAGCCGGCCAGGACGGCCGTACGCCCGGCCCGTTCGGCCTCGTCGCGCGCGCGGGCCAGCTCCGGCGGTACGTCGTCGAAGAGCCGCCCCACGGTGACCTCACGGCCCTCCACGCGCCCGCGTACGCCCCGCCCGGGCACGCTCCGGAAGTCCTCGACCTCCGGGAGCTGTCCGGCCCTCTCCTCGGCGCCCAGCGCGATCGCCCGCGCGACGGGGTGCTCGGAGGCGTGCTCGACGGCGCCCGCGAGCCGCAGCACCTCCTTCTCGTCGGCACCCTCGGCGACGTACACCTCCTGGAGGGTCATCCGGCCCGTGGTGACCGTGCCGGTCTTGTCCAGGACGACCGTGTCGATCCGGCGCGTGGATTCCAGGACCTCCGGGCCCTTGATGAGGATGCCGAGCTGGGCGCCGCGGCCCGTACCGACCATCAGCGCGGTCGGGGTGGCCAGGCCCAGCGCGCACGGGCAGGCGATGATCAGCACCGCGACGGCCGCCGTGAAGGCGGCGACACCGTCGCCGGTCAGCCCGAGCCACGTCCCGGCCGTGGCGACGGCGATCAGCAGGACCACCGGCACGAAGATCCCGGAGATCCGGTCGGCGAGCCGCTGCACCTCGGCCTTGCCGTTCTGCGCGTCCTCCACCAGCTTCGCCATCCGCGCGAGCTGGGTGTCGGCGCCGACCCGGGTGGCCTCGACGACCAGCCGGCCACCGGCGTTGACCGTCGCGCCGGTGACCGTGTCCCCGGCCGTCACGTCCACCGGCACCGACTCGCCGGTCAGCATCGAGGCGTCCACCGCGGAGGCTCCCTCGACCACGGTGCCGTCGGTGGCGATCTTCTCGCCGGGCCGTACGACGAACCGGTCGCCGACCGCCAGCCGCTGTGCCGGGATCCGCACCTCGCGCCCGTCGCGCAGGACGGCCACGTCCTTGGCGCCCAGTTCCAGCAGCGCCCTGAGCGCGGCCCCGGCGCGGCGCTTGGAGCGCGCCTCCAGATACCGGCCCAGCAGGATGAAGGCGGTGACTCCGGAGGCGACCTCCAGATAGATCTGCGAGGCGCCGTCGCCGCGCGAGACCGTGAGCTCGAAGGGGTGCCGCATGCCCGGCATGCCCGCGTCACCGAGGAACAGCGCCCACAGGGACCAGCCGAACGCCGCCAGCGTGCCGAGGCAGACCAGCGTGTCCATGGTGGCGGCGCCGTGCCGGGCGTTCGTCCAGGCGGCCCGGTGGAAGGGCAGTCCGCCCCAGACGACGACCGGCGCGGCGAGCGTGAGCGAGAGCCACTGCCAGTTGTCGAACTGGAGGGCCGGGACCATGGCCAGCAGGACGACGGGCACCGCGAGGGCGGCGGAGACGGCCAGGCGCCGGCGCAGGGCCGAAAGGTCGGGGTCCTCCTCGGCGGCGGGTTCCTCCTCGCGCGGGGGCGCGGGCTCCTCGGCGGTGTACCCGGTCTTCACCACGGTGGCGATCAGTTCGGCGACCTCGGTGCCCGCGGGGTAGCTGACCCTGGCCTTCTCCGTCGCGTAGTTCACCGTGGCCGTGACGCCGTCCATGCGGTTGAGCTTCTTCTCGACGCGGGCCGCGCAGGAGGCGCAGGTCATCCCTCCGATGAGCAGCTCGACCTCGGCGAGCACCGGCTCGGGGTCCGGCGGTGCCTGGGCGGTGGTGCTGGTCATGTCCTTCACTCCAGGAGGTGGCGGGGCGCCCGGGAAGCGGAACGGGCCGTACGGGCCGGGGCGGCGGCTGTACGGCCCGTACGTCGGTACGAGTGCCAGGTCTGGAGCGTCTCAGGCCTGGCTTCCGGGCTCTCGCGCCCGGCTCTCGCTGAAGGCGGGGGTCAGGCCCTGCCGGCCAGCTCGAATCCGGCCTCGTCGACGGCGGCGCGTACGGCCTCGTCCTCGATCGGGGCCGCGGAGACGACGGTGACCTCGCCGGTCGAGGCGACGGCCGTCACCGAACTGACGCCGGAGATCCCGGAGATCTCGCCGGAGACGGCGCCCTCGCAGTGGCCGCAGCTCATGCCGCTCACCTTGTAGACGGTGGTGACGGGGCCCGTGGTGTCGGTCTGGGCGGTCATGTCGTTACTCCTCGTCGAGGCATGTGGGGCTGTGGGGCCCCATGGGGGTCCGCACATCTCCAACTGTACCCCTAGGGGGTATCAGTGGACGACGTCCTCGGCCAGGGGTCGCAGGTAGCGCAGGAGGGCGTCCTTCAGCTCCTGGATGTACGCCTCCCGCTCGGCGCCCTCGTGGGCCAGGATCAGCTCCAGGCCTGCCTTGTAGATGCCGACGCACATCTGGGCGGTGCGGGTGACGGCCGGGGCGGGCGCGTCGGGCGCGTACGGGGTGAGGAGCGCCTCGACCCGGGTGACCAGCGTGGTGTGCAGCGCGTCGTGCTCCTCGGCGATGCGCCCCGGGATGTCGGGGCCGTGCATCAGCACGAAGAAGGCCGGGTGGAGGCAGTTGAACTCGATGAAGCGGTCGACGGTCCCGGTGATCGCCTCCTCGATCGGGGTCACCGCGGGGTCGATCGGGCTGAGGACCTCGTCGTAGGACTGCCGCATCTCGTGCATGAGTCGCCCGCCCAGCTCGATCGCGATCGCTTCCTTGTTCGGGAAGAACTGGTACAGCGTGCCCGGCGAGACGCCCGCCTCGCGGGCGATGGCGTTGGTGCTGGCGGCCGTGTAGCCGGTCGTGGAGAAGACCGTGGCTGCGGCATCGAGCAGCTGGGTGATCCGGCGC
>NZ_JBHUQX010000300.1:0-11836 GCF_042674225.1 Streptomyces sp. NPDC056948 | reverse complement strand
CCCCAAGAGGTGCGGGCCCCAGCTGCGAAGTATGCGTTGCTGCCGGTCAGGCGGGAACGATGTTCTCCGCCGTCGGGCCCTTCTGGCCCTGCGCGATGTCGAAGGACACCTTCTGGCCTTCCTGCAGCTCGCGGAAGCCCTGGGTGGCGATGTTCGAGTAGTGGGCGAAGACGTCGGCGCCGCCGCCGTCCTGCTCGATGAAGCCGAAGCCCTTTTCCGCGTTGAACCACTTCACGGTGCCAGTAGCCATGTCATTTCTCCTTCGGAGACGATGTTCGGAATTCGCCCTGCGCGGATTCCGCGTCGCCGTGCTGATCAACCCGTCGGAAAATGAACCCTATGGCAACCACACCTGCAACTGACACCGACATTAGCATGACGCGATCGGCCCCGTGCGATCAGTAATTCCGCTCGGGTCGGCGGTCGAGGAATACTCGCCGTGTGCCGCACCTATTTCTCACTTCGCGGATACAGATATTGATCCACGCGGATGCAGTGTTCCCGCCGAACGCTTCCGGCCACAGCGCCGTGACCTCCGTCGATGAGCCGTACGCCGCTGCCGTCGCCATCGACGGATGGGACAACGGGGAACGCGCCGGGCCCCGGCCATCGCGACGAAGGTCACATCGCCTCTCCTAGCCGGCGCGTGCGGCGGTCCAGGTGATGTGAGGGGGCTCGACGCGTGCGCACAGGGGCCCGCCCTGCGCGTCGGTCAGGCCGAGGCGTCCGATCAGCAGCCCGTCGCGTGCGGCGGCGGCGAGTACGTCGGCGGGGATGACGTCGAGCATGAGCTTGGCGCGGCGGAACATCGTGAAGACGCCCGACTCGTCGACCGTGCCCCACGACAGGTAGATGAACCTCCGGCCCAGACGGTCCTGCACGTAGGGGCCTTTGATCTCGATGCCGGCCGGCGAGGCGCTCGTGGTGCACTCCAGGGTCCAGGTCGCGGACGGTGCGTCGCCGGGCTGTGGCTCGAGGAGTTCGGCCGGACGGTCACGGCGTTGCACGGCGACGTGGAGGTTGCCGTAGGCGGGGACTCTGCCGTCGACAGACGCGGGGCGGGTGAGGCCGGGCAGGTCGACGGCGTCGATGCGGATGCGCATGGCGGCCATCATCCCGCCACCACCTCGACACTCAGCGCCCGGACCCCCTGCGACGTGATGACGCCCCTTCACGGTGACCTGCGTCACAGGTTCCTGTCTTGCCGTGATGTTCGCAGGTCGCGGGGCGCTGGAAGTGTGGGCCGCCGCTGTGACGGGTGTGCCTCAGGTGACTTACGTCTGTGGCCGCCTGTGCCGGCCTTTCTGTGGGGGGATTCTTCGTGATTCGTCGTACGTCGCGTGCGTACAGACCGCTGAGCCTGAAGAGACGGGCGTGGCTGACGCTCGGTGCCGTGGTCCTGGGAGGCGGGGGCGTGGTGACGTACGCGGTCGCCAGTCCGTCCGGCGACCCCGGTGCGACGGGCCGGGTCAAGCGGCCCGCGAAGGTCTACGACCTCGCGCTGAAGGGGACCACGGGCGCCGAGCGGGAGCTGCCGCGTACGGACACCGAGCAGTTCTCGCTGGTCGGCGTCTCCTGGACGGGGGCCGTCAAGCGGCTCGACGGCACGGCGCAGGTGCGCACCCGCGGCCTGGAGAGCGGCGAGTGGAGCGCCTGGCGGGACCTCGAAGTGGACATCGACCCGCCGGAGGACCCGGAGGCGGGGATGCGCGGCGCGTCCGAGCCGCTGTGGGTGGGTCCCGCCGACGGCGTCCAGGTTCAGGTCGTCCACGACGACGGCGGGACGGGCTCGCTGCCCAAGGGGCTCGAGGTCAACCTGGTCGATCCGGGCGTCGTGACCGACGCGGAGACCAGGGCGTCCGAGCCGGCGGCGTTCGCTGCCGAGGAGAGCACTCCGGCGGCCACCCCCACCGAATCGACGGCACCCACCGACGGTACGACCGCGACGCCGACGGACGGACAGACCACCACGTCTGCGGCACCGACCGGCACCACCGTCGCGCCGACCCCCTCGGCATCCGCGTCTCCCTCGACCTCGCCGAGCCCGTCGGCCACCGGGCCCACCGCGCCTCCGTCGACCGTTCCCGAACCGCCGGTCACCTCACGCGCCGGCTGGGGCGCCGACGAGTCGCTCAGCCCCGACCCGTCGGAGTACAACGCCGATGTGAAGGCCGTCTTCGTCCACCACACCGACGGGGCGAACGACTACTCCTGCGCCGAGTCGGCGTCGGTCGTGCGGGGCATCTACGCCTACCACACGCAGGTCAACGGCTGGAACGACATCGGCTACAACTTCCTGGTCGACAAGTGCGGCACGATTTTCGAAGGCCGTAAGGGCGGCGTCGATCTGCCGGTGCTCGGCGCCCACACCTACGGCTGGAACCGCGAGTCCACGGGCATCGCGGTGCTGGGCGAGTACACCTCCACTGCCGCCTCCAACGCCGCGCTGGCCTCGGTCGCCCGCGTGGCGGCCTGGAAGCTCGGTCAGTACGGCGCCGACCCGGCCGGAACCGTCCAGCTCACCGCGGGAGCGACCCAGAAGAACTACTTCACCACCAGCTTCACCGCGGGCGGCACGTACACCTTCCAGCGGATCTCGGGCCACCGCGACGGCTACAACACCCAGTGCCCCGGCAACTCCCTCTACGCCCAGTTGCCGACCATCCGCACCTGGGCGTCCGGCCCGGTCCAGGGCCTGAAGGTCACCTCGGTCTCCGGAGCGGCCCTGTCGGGCTCGACGTACTACACCAAGGGCGCCATCACCGCGCGCTGGACGGCCACCACGCCGGCCTCGCTCATCTCCGAGTACGAGCTGCTGGTCGACGGCAAGACCGTCGCCACCGGCTCCGGCACCGCCACCTCCGTCGGCACCACCCTGGTCCCGGGCAGCCATACGGTCGCCGTACGGGCCGTACACCAGTCCGGCAGGACGACGACCAGCGCCGCGTTGAACGTCGTGGCCGAGACGACCGCACCGACCTTCACCACCGCCCCGAAGCTCTCGCTGCGCACCGGAACCGTCAACACCACCGCCGTCCCGGTCACCCTCGGCTGGAAAGCCACCGACAACACGGCGCTGAACTCCGTGAAGCTGCTGGCCCCCACCACGGCCACCTTCGGCCCGGCCACCACGAGTTCCAGCCGCACCGCCAAGTCCGGCACCGCCACCACCTGGTCGATGCGGGCCTACGACTACGCCGGCAACTACCGCACGTCGTCCCCCTCCTACACGCCGGTGATCCTGCAGGAGACCTCGGCCACCAAGTCCGGTAGCTGGACCACCCGTTCCTCCAGCAGCTACCTCGGTGGCAAGTCCTACTCCAGCGGATCCAAGGGCGCCGCCCTCACCTGGACCTTCACCGGCCGCTCCGCCGCCTGGGTGGTCTCCCGCGCCTCCGGATCCGGTCAGGCGTACGTCTACGTCGACGGCGTCAAGGTCAGCACCGTCGATCTGAAGTCCTCCACGACTCTCTACCGGCAGGCGGTCTGGACGAAGACCTGGTCCAGCAGCACCAAGCACACGGTCAAGATCGTCGTGCTCGGCACCACCGGCCGTCCCACCGTCACCACCGACGGCCTCGTCCACATCAAGTAGATCGCCGGAGGTGGGGGCGCTGCCCTGGGAAGGCTGCCCCCACCGCGGTGTCAGCGCTCGCTGGGGGCCAGGTCGGTGTTCATGATCTGCTTCGTGAGCTTCGGACGCTCCTTGACCAGGTCGGCGGCGATCGGATCGCGGAAGTACTTCTTGTACAGCTTGATGTAGGTGCCGTCGTCGATCATCGCGTCGATCTGGTCGTCGATGTCCTTGAGCAGTTCGGGATCGCCGTCCTTGCGCATCGGGAAGGCGCTGCCCTGGAGACTCTCCAGCTTCACGGCGATGCGCACCGGCTCCTTCGCGGCGTACGCGTCCGCGCTGGCACCGCCGAGAACGGCCGCCTCGATGCCGCCGGAGAGAAGCTGTGTGATCAGCGCTGTCTGGTCCTTGAACTTCACCAGGTTCGCTCCACCCATCTCGCGGTGGACGAAGTTCTCCTGCACGGACCCGCTGACGGCGCCGACCCGTTTGCCGTCGAAGTCCGGCAGAGCGTTCTGCCGGCCGCCCTTGAGCGTCAGGACGTCGGTGAAGCCCCAGTAGAACGGGGTGGTGAACGCGACCGACTTCTTGCGCTCGGCGGTCGCGCCGACGCCGGCCACACCGATGTCGTACTGCCCGGCCGACAGCCCGGCGAGGATGCCCTGCAGGGTGGTGGTCTTGTACTGGACCTTCAGGCCGAGGCGCTCCGCGGCTCCGTTCATCAGTTCCACGGCGAACCCGGTGGGCTTGCCCGCGGTGTCCGTGATGGCGAAGGGCGGCTGCTCGGACTGGGTGGCCGCGGTGATCACACCGTTCTGGACGAGCTTGTACTCACCGGCCCCGGAGCCGGCCGCTTCGACGCCGCCGCCACAGGCGGAGAGGGGCAACAGCAGAGCGGCGGCCACGGTGCCGGCGAGCAGAGATCTGCGCGAAGTGAGGTGCATGATCCGGTCTTTCTGATGGGAGGGTTCACGACGGTGGAGATGACGGCCCGGGTGACGTTCACAGGACCTGGGAGAGGAACTGGCGCAGCCGGGGGTGGTCGGCGCGCTCGAAGATCCGGTCGGGGGTGTCGATCTCGGCGATGCGGCCGTCGCACATGAAGGCGACGCGGTCGGCGGCCTCCCGGGCGAAGCCCATTTCGTGGGTGACGACGGCCATGGTCATGCCGCCCGATGCGAGGTCCCGCATCACGGCGAGCACGTCCTTGACCAGTTCGGGGTCGAGCGCGGAGGTGGCCTCGTCGAACAGCATCAACTCCGGCTCCATGGCGAGCGCGCGGGCGATGGCGACGCGCTGCTGCTGCCCGCCGGACAGCCGGCCGGGCCGCTGGTCGGCGAAGGCGGCCAGGCCGACTTCGTCGAGGTGGTGTCGGGCGAGCGCGCGGGCCTGCTCGCGGCCCATGCCCTTGACGGAGGTCAGTGCGAGCGTGACGTTGCGCTCCACGCTCATGTGCGGGAAGAGGTTGAAGTGCTGGAAGACCATGCCGATACGCGAGCGGGCGGCATCGACGTCGGCGTGCGGAGCGGTCAGGCAGGTATCGCCGAGCCGGATCTCACCGGCGTTGGGCGTCTCCAGCAGATTGAGACACTTCAGGAGGGTGGACTTGCCGGAGCCCGAGGGGCCGATCAGGCAGAGGGTCTCCGCGCGCCGCACTTCGAGGCTGATGTCGTACAGCACGGGGGTGGCGCCGTAGCTCTTGCTGAGTCCGACGACCTGCAAGGCGACCGGGGTGCCGGGGCCCCCTTCGGAGGGTGCGGCGGGCATCGAGTCCCGTCCGGCGGTCGTGGGGGTCATCGGCCTTCTCCTGCTTCGGTTCCGGCGGGCTGGAGCGGGGTCTTGGGCAGGTCGGGCTCGGCCGGGGCCGGGAGCGGCCCGGTGCGCGGGCCTTCGCGCAGCCGCCTGTCGAGGTGGTTGACGAAGTAGGTCATGGGGATGGTGAGCGCGAGGTAGCAGAGGCCCGCGGCGATCAGAGGCGAGGAGTTGTAGGTCCGGGCGACCTCCTCCTGCGCGATGAAGTACAGCTCGCGCTGCCCGGCGGCGAGGCCGAGCAGGTAGACCAGCGAGCTCTCCTTGATGTCCTTGACGAACTGGCCGGCCATGGCGGGCAGTACCCGGCGGATGCCCTGCGGCACCACCACCAGACGCATCGCCTTGAGATAGCTCAGGCCCAGACTGCGGGCCGCCTGCAACTGACCGGGGTCGACGCTCTGGATGCCCGAGCGGAAGATCTCCGCGGTGTAGGCGCCGGAGATGATGCCGATCGCCAGGATCGCGTAGCCGAACGGGTCGGTGCCGAAGGGGCGGATCCCGGCCGCGGGCAGGCCCACCCCGACCAGCATCACCGTGATGATCACCGGAAGGCCGCGGAAGACGTCGACGTAGATACGGGCGGGCAGCCGCACCAGCCGGCGGTTGGACAGCAGCAGCATCGCTGCCACGAGGGCTATGACGACACCGAGGACGATCGCGCCCGCGGCGATGATCAGGGTGTTCGCCAGCCCTTCGGTGATCAGACGGGGGAAGGTCTCGGCGATCAGATCCCAGTTGAAGAACGTGTTGAGCAGGGCGCCGGAGGCGAGGTCGGGCGGGGACGAGGAGGTCATGACGACTCCCGACCGGCGGCGGAACGGGGAGCGGACGCACGGAACTCCGCACGGACCGCCGTGAGGAATCCCGGATCGCCGAGCAGGTCGAGAACGAGCGCGGCCATGGCGGTCGCCATCGTCGTGGCCGCCTCGTGCGCTCGCGGGCTGCGGGCGGCCTCGCGCATGCGGACGGAGTGGCTCGGGGTGTCGCGGGGGCAGATCTGGACGTACGGATGGATCGCCGGGAGTTCGATCGAGACGTTGCCGATGTCCGAGGAACCGGCCGGATTCGCCGGGGACGGCGGCTCCAGCTCCAGGCCGAGGCCGGCGGTGTAGGCGGCGATCCGGTCGCTCATCACCATGTTGTCGTTGCGCTCGGCGTAACGCGGCGCGGTCTCCGTGGTCTCGACGGTGGTGCCGGTCGCGAGCGCCGCTCCGTCGGCGGCCGCGAGGACACGGGGCATGAGCGCGTCCAGTGCGGCGGAGGTCGCCTCGCGTACGAAGAGGTCCACCTCGGTACGGTCGGGCACGATGTTCGGGGCGGTGCCGCCGTGCGCGATGATCCCGTGCACCCGGGCGGTCGGCGGAACGAACTGGCGCAGCGAGTCGACCGCCGTGAGGAACAACTGGGCGCCCGCGGCGGCGGAGCGACCGTCCCAGGGCATCTTCGCGGCATGCGCGGCCACACCGTGGAAGGTCAGCCGCAGATGGCAGGCGGCCAGTGCGTGCCGGGCCCGCAGACTGCGGTCGCCCGGATGGAACATCACCGCCGCGTCCACCCCTTCGAACACGCCGCGGTCCAGCATGAGGATCTTGCCGCCGCCGCCCTCCTCGCCAGGGGTGCCGATCACCATCAGCGTGCCGGGGTGGTCGGGTCGTACGGCGGCTGCGGCGACGGCGGCGGTCAGTCCGCCGGCCGCGATGAGGTTGTGCCCGCACGCATGACCGATGCCGGGCAGCGCGTCGTACTCCAGCAGCACCGCGACCGTCGGACCGTCGACCGGCCCCCGGTGGGTGGCTGTAAAGGCCGTCGGCAGGTCCGCCACGCCCTTGCTCACCTCGAAGCCCGCGCTGGCGAGCCGGCCGGCCAACTGCTCGGCGGCGTAGTGCTCCTCGAACCGGGTCTCCGGCGTGCCGTGCAGATCGAGGCTGAGCTGCTCCAGCAGCGACCGGCGATCCTGTACGGCGGCGCGGAGGTCGGCGGGGACGGGCTGATTCATGGCGACTCCGGGGGGAGGCTCGGTCGGGGTTGCCGGAACCGTAGAGCTCACCGGAGGCCGTACCTACAATGGTTGCCGCGGTCGCGGTAAGCGACCTTCCCGGCGTGCCGGAGGTGGCCATGAGCGTCGTCCTGTCGCTCGCCGGGGCCTCCCCCTCCAGCGTGTCCGCAGGTGCCTCGCCGCTCGCCGAGCTGGGCGCGGCGCTCCACGCCTACACGGAGGCCGAGCACCATCCGCGTGCGCTCCGCTGGGTCCGCGGGCTCGATGCGGATGCCCCCGACGGTGACGGATCCACGCAGGACGGGGCGCCCGCCTCCGCTCTCACCCCCGGCCTGAGGCGGCGCATCAGGGACTGGGCGCCGCTGTGGGCGTCGTACCGGGCTCGGTACCTGTTCCCGCTGGGCGCCTCAGGAGACCGGCCGCTCGACGCCGAGCTCACGGACCTCGCTGAGCTGCCGCTGCCGCTCTTCGTCGAACTCACCGGATACGCGATCCGCGGCGGCAACTCCGGCGCCCCGCTCGATCGGGTACTGGACGACCGGCCGCAGCGCGAGGGCCTGCTGACGGCGGCCGAGCAACGCTCCACCGCCCGCGCCGAACTCGCCCGCAGGCTCCTCGACGCCCCGGAAACCCTGCGCGCCGATCTTCTCGACCTGCTGGCCCAGGCGGCCCTCGCCCTGGAACCGGACCTCGCCAGGGCGGCCCGCGTGATCGCCGGGCAACTGCCTCGACTGCGTGACTCCCTCGAGCACAGTGGTCCCGGCAGGACGCTGGCAGACCTGGATTCCACGGCGTCGTACCGGGACGACCCGCCGCGCGTGGTCTTCGACAAGTTCCACCACGGCATCGTGAACGTCGCCACCACCCCGGTGCTGGTCATACCGTCCGCCTTCGGCCGGCCCCACCTGCTGGTGAAGCACGAACCGGGTCTGACGGCGGTCGTCCACTACCCCCTGGTGCCGGAGGGCGACGACCAGCCCGGCTACGCGGTGGTGCACCGCCGCCTCGAAGTCATGCGTGACCCGGGCCGCCAGCGGATCGCCCGCGCCATCGCCCGGGAACCTCTCACCCCCTCCGCACTGGCCGATCGCAGCGGCATGACCCTGCCGCAGGTCTCCCGCCATCTGGCCCGACTGCGCGAGGCCGGCCTCGTCACGGTCGAGCGCGACGGCCGCCGGGCGTACTACCAGCTACGTCTGGACCGCGTGCGCAGCATCGGCGAAGACCTGCTCACCGCGCTGTTCCACTGAACCGGCCGAGACTTACCGGCACCGCGACAACCGTCGCCGGCGGCGAGCCCGGTTCTCCTAGCGTTCTCTCACGCCGCGAGGCGCCTGAACCCGGAACCGCACGAGGAGACCGGCCACCATGAACGCTCAGCGCAGGAACACCCGGTCCTTCCACATCCCCGCGCAGCCGGAGCAGGTCCCTCTCGCCCGCCGAGCCGTCCTGGACATCCTGAAGGGCTGGGGGGTTCCGGCCGACGGCGACGCCGTCCACGCGATACGGCTGATCGCCTCGGAGCTGCTGACCAACGTCGTGCTCCACGCGGCGGCGGCCACCGTGCGGATCGGTATCGTCCTGGAACTGTGCGACGGCACCTGGATACGCATGGGCGTGCACGACGGCCATCCCGAGTGCCCCGCCCCCGGCGACAGCGGCACCGAGGCCACCCATGGCCGTGGCCTGAAGATCGTGCACGCCCTGCTGGAGGAACTGAACGGGGTCGTCCTCACCGAACGGACCGACGACGGAGGCAAGACCGTCTGGGTCGAGCTGCCCTGCCCCGTGGCGAGACAGGCCGCGGAAGTCGAGGCGTTGCTCCTCAGCGCACCGGGAAGCCGCAGGAGTAGCCCTGCTCCTTGAGCCAGGGGAGGATCCGGCGCAGGGCCTCGACGGTCTGGGAACGTTCGCCGCCCGCGTCGTGGAAGAGGATCGTCGGCCCGTTCGGCAGCTCCCGCTCGACGGTGGCGACCATGGCGTCCGTGCCCGGCCGCTCGAAGTCCTTGGAGTCGACGTTCCAGCCCAGGGGGCGCATGCCCCGGGAGGCGGCCAGCTTGCGGCTGTAGGGGGTGAAGGCCCCGCCGGGCGCCCGGTAGTACATCGGCCGTACGCCCCCGGACGCCTTGGTGATCATGCGTTCGGCGTCGAGGATCTGCCGCGACTGGTAGGCCTCGGACTTCTTGTCCATGGCGGTGTCGTGCGACACCGAGTGGTCGCACAGCCGGTGCCCGGCCGCGACCACCTTCTTCACGAGGTCCGGGTGGGCCTGTGCCTGCGTCCCCACCATGCAGAACGTGGCCTTCACCCCGTACTCCCGCAGCACGTCGAGCACTTCAGGGGTCCACACGGGGTCGGGGCCGTCGTCGATGGTGATGTTGACGCCGCGCGCTCCCTTGTCCGAGGCGTGCGCGATGCTCACCGCGACCGGCTTGACGTCGCCGGGCGTGGCCGACGCGCTCGCCTCCGGCGACGAGCCGCCCGCGGCACCGGCCTGCGCGGTCCACACCGACGCACCGGTGGCGAGCATCGTCACCCCGAGCGCCGCCCCGAGCACCTTGCCGTACCAGCCCCGCCCGCCGCCGTGCCGTGCCATGTCCGCCCCGCTCTCCCGCAGTTCCTCGCCGATGCCCGGTCACCGTGCGACCAACTGGCATGACGAGAAACGGCGGCCACGGGATCCGTCCGTTACCGATCACGGACAATCTCGGGGGAGTCCGCGGACAACTCGGGGACAGCGGCGGAGTCTGTGAGCTATCTTTGGGCCGCCTCATCCATGATCAACAGTCGGCCGTACGACCACCTGCAATGACGTTCGTTCTCCCACCCCCCACGCCAGGTCCACGGATCCCCCGACTGGGGTCAACGCGTATGCACATTGGGAGACATCGCGTGACATCTGAACAAGAAAGACACCGCTCGTCGAGACGCGACCACCGCATGGCAACCGCCGTCGTGGTAGCCGCACTGACAGGCGGTCTGCTGGTTCCCACCCTCGCGGGCAGCGCCATCGCGGCGACCGCTGACCGTGCGTCGGTGTCCGGCCGCTACGGGGACTTCAACGGCGACGGCCATGTCGACCTCGCCGCCTCCGCCCCCGACGCCACGGTCGACGGCACGACGGGTGCCGGAGCCGTCACCGTCGCGTACGGTTCCGCGGACGGCGCGGGCGCCACCCTGGCCGAGCGGGTGACGATCAGCCAGAACTCCAAGGGAGTCGGTGGGCAAGCGGAAGCCGAAGACCACTTCGGTTTCTCCGTGGCCATCGCCGACTTCAACAACGACGGCTTCGCCGATCTCGCCACCGGCACCCCGGGCGAGGACGTCGGGGACGATCAGGACGCCGGTATCGTCCAGATCCTGTGGGGCTCGAGGACCGGCCTGTCGGGCAGTGCCAGGCTCGCCGATCCCACGAGCGCCGATCAGGACGCCCACGGGCGGACCCTCGCCGCAGGTGACTTCAACGGCGACGGCAAGGACGACCTGGCCGCCGGCAACACCTCGGCCCAGGCCTGGCTGTACGCGGGCGGCATCACCGACGAGGGCGCCGACAGCGGTACTTATCCGCTGGGCAACCTGAATTCCTGGGGTGGTGAGGTCGTCGCCCTCACCGCCGGTGACGTCACCGGTGACGGCGCGGACGACCTGCTGTTCAACCACTCTCAGCTCTATCGCAGCGGTGGTGACGCGAGCACGCTGGGCTTGGACCCGACGCCGCTGCAGGTCGGCTCCCGCGGTGGCTACTCCTCGGTGTTCGGGGACTTCGACAACGACGGCTACGGGGACATCGTCCTCGGCCGTGAGGGCGGGAACGGTGGCGAGATCACCTACGTCCCGGGCCGCCCGGTTTCCCAGACCGACCCCACCTGGACGGTGGACGACGTCAACAGGTACACCCTCACCCAGGACGATTTCGACACACCGGGTGACGGCGACCTGTACGACCGGTACGGCGCCGGACTCGCCGCGGGTGACATCAACGGCGACGGCTACGACGACCTCGCCGTCGGCGATCCCCACGAGGACACCGACACCGACACCGTCGCCGACGCCGGGCACGTGACCGTCATGTACGGCGGCTCCATCGGGCTCACGACCACCGACCGCCAGGTCTTCGACCAGGGCACCGAGGGCGTCCCCGGCGAGAACGAGGCCGGCGACGGGTTCGGCTCCCGGCTGCTGCTCAGCGACCTCAACGGCGACGGCAGGAAGGACCTGACGGTCGCGGCGCTGGGCGAGGACGGCGGGAGCGGCGCGCTCACCACGCTCCTCGGCTCGGACCTCACCCTCACCGTCACCGCAGCACGCAGCCTGACCCCGACGTCCTACCTCCTGCCGACCGACGGACAACCGCACCTCGGCAGCAGCCTCCAGGGCCATCCCCCGATAACGCCTCAGCCGCTCCCTGAAGTCGGCTGACAGCGACCCCGACAACCCGCACAACAACAAGGCCC
>NZ_JBHUQX010000299.1:0-11868 GCF_042674225.1 Streptomyces sp. NPDC056948 | reverse complement strand
TGTCAGTCCGGTTCGCGGGCGGAAAGCGAGTCCACCTCACGGGACGTCAGTTCCCGATCGTAAACGTGCACGTCGGTGATGTCGCCCTTCCAGTGGTCGGCCGCCTTCCCTCCGATCTTGCCGCGTCCGATCACCACATCGCCGGTGGGCTTCTCCTTGGTGGAGGCCTCTCTGCCGCCCGCGAGCCTGCCGTCCACGTAGATCCGCATCCGGTGGTCCTTCTGGCTGTACGTGCCGGTGAGGTGGTACCAGCGGTCGGCCTGCGGCCGCTCGGTCTTCTCCGCGACCGTACGGGCACCGGGGAAGCTGAACGCGAAGTTCTCGTCCTGGCTGGAGTACTGGAGGAAGAACGTGCTGCTGCCGTAGCCGTCCTGGGACACGGCGGTGTGGAAGCCGTCCGTGGAGCTGAGCCGCACCCGTGCGGCGACCGAGTAGTCCGCGCCGGTGGTGTCGATCCGGGAGCCGGCGTCCGCGTATCCGTTGCCGTCCAATCGCAGGGCGCCGCCCTGGGGACCGTCGGTCCACTCCACGTCGCCGCTGACGACGGCGTCGTGCTCACCCGCCTTCGCGGTGCCGGACCGGTGCAGGGGCCACCACCCGACGCCGCGCAGCGACTCGGCGCTCGAACCCGACGAGGCCTGCTGCTCCTTGGAGTCCCCGGATTCCTGACCGCGCACCAGTTGGGTGACGACGAAGGCCAGGGCGACGGTCAGTACGGCGATCGTGGCGATGAGCGACCATCTGCGCGTCATGATGCTGCCTGGGCCGTGCGGCGGAGGAATGTCACTGGTGATCAAATTTCCGTTCGGGAAGTAGTTTGACGTACCACCAAAGTGTGACAGGCCGATGTGAACACGGATGCGGGCGCCCCTGGATGTCCTGTGTGCGCCACACCATGCGGCAACGCCCCGGACGGCCTACGGCAGGCGCCACTCCACCGGCGCGCTCCCCTGCCGCACCAGCAGATCGTTGGCCCGGCTGAACGGGCGCGAACCGAAGAAACCGCGGTCCGCCGACATCGGGGAGGGATGAGAGGACTCGATCGCCGGAAGATCCCCCAGAAGCGGCCGCAGATTGCGGGCGTCACGCCCCCACAGAATGGACACCAGCGGCTTGCCGCGCCCCGCCAGGGCCCGGATCGCCTGCTCGGTGACCTCTTCCCAGCCCTTGCCCCGGTGCGCGCCGGGCTTGCGCGGAGCGGTGGTGAGCGCCCTGTTGAGCAGCAGCACCCCCTGCTCCGACCACGGTGTCAGATCACCGTTGGACGGCCTGGACAGCCCCAAGTCCGTATGCAGTTCCCGGAAGATGTTCTCCAGGCTGCCCGGCAACGAACGCACCTCGGGCGCCACCGCGAAGCTCAGCCCGATGGCCATCCCCGGTGTGGGATAGGGGTCCTGACCGACGATCAGGACGCGGACGTCGTCGAAGGGCTGCTGGAAGGCCCGCAGGACATTCGCCCCAGCGGGGAGGTAGGTCCGGCCGGCCGCTATCTCGGCCCGCAGGAAGTCCCCCATCGCGGCGATGCGATCGGCCACAGGTTCCAGAGCCTTCGCCCAGCCTGCTTCGACAAGTTCATGCAAGGGTCGTGGTGCCACAGCGCGTCACCCTACTGGCACACAACCGGTCCCCGCACAAGCACAGAACCCCTCACGCCCGGACGCCGCCCTCGGGACTACTCTTCGTTCCGGAAAGGAGGGGAGCCCGTTGCGTCCAGTGACCAAGCCACTCCGCCGAGGCGCCCGGCCGGTGGACCGGCGCCTGCCGTGACCGGGGCGTCGGAGGAATCCGGGTTTCTCGCCGTGGACTCCGGCGGGTCCGGACTACGGGCGGTGGTGGGAACCGCCGAGCGCGGGCCGCTGGCCCGGCGGGAGTCGGCGGAGCCGGTCCGCACGGGCGACCGGGGCATCGACCCCGAACACTTCATGGCGCAGCTCATGCCCTTGGTGCGTGTGTTGACCGCGGAGGCCGGGCCGGTGCGGTTGACCGCCGCCGTCGTCGGCGCCACCGGGCTCGCCTCCCTGGGTGACGCGCTGCGCGCCGAACTGCCGGGCGCAATGACCCGGGAGCTGGGCGTACGGAGGATCGCGCTGGCCGCCGACGCCGTGACCGCGTACGTGGGCGCCCTCGGGCCATGCCCCGGTGCCGTGATCGCCGGCGGTACGGGGCTGATCGCCATCGGCACCGACCTGACCGGCTGGCGTCGCGCGGACGGCTGGGGACACCTGCTCGGTGACTGCGGGGGCGGTGCCTGGATCGGGCGGGCCGGTCTCGAGGCCGCGCTGCGCGCCCATGACGGGCGCGAGGGCGGCTCGGCACCGTTGCTGGCGAGCGCCGAGGAGGCGTTCGGGCCGGTGGCCGGACTGCCCGGCCGGTTGTACCCGCGGCCGGACCGGCCCGCCGTCCTCGCCTCCTTCGCACCCCGGGTGGCCGCCTGCGCGGACGGGGACCCCGTCGCGGCGGACATCCTGCGCGCGGCCGCGCGGCACATGGCCGACTCCGCGGCAGCCGTGTGCCCCCCGGGCGGCGAGCCCCGTGTCGCCGTCACCGGCGGCCTGTTCAAACTGGGCGACCCGCTCCTCGGGCCTGTGGACGAGGAACTGGCGCAGCGGCTCCCGCACGCACGCCGGGTGCCGGCCGAGGGTGACCCGCTGCACGGCTCCGTGCGCCTGGCGACCGAGCTGAGCACCGGTCCCCTCACACTGCCGGGTGACGAGAGGATGCTGTCCGTGACAACCCTGTCGGGTGAATAATCCGACCCGCATGATCCGTACGTAACTCAATCCGTACGTAACTCATCAGACAAAACCGGACGTATACCGCTCACCTGCACCCTCCCCGAACAGGAGAGCCCAGGAAACCAGTAACATGCGGCGCCATGAGTTCCCCCACTGGACCCGAGTCCGGCCTGCCAGTACGAATGCCGCGACCCCGCCAGCCGGGACGGCACCGCCGCCCCGAGCCGCTGGTGGCTCCCGAGGGCGCGCCCGCGCTCGTCCTCGCCGTGCCGGGCACGCCCAGTAGCGCCACGCGCAGCCTCGCCGAGGAGGTCGTGAGCATCGCCCGCTCCGAGCTGCCCGGCCTCGACGCCCGCATCGGGTACCTCGACGGGGACAACGCGGAGTTCTTCACGCTCCAGGCCGTGCTCGCACACGCCGCCGAGGAGCGCACCGCCCGCTTCGAGCAGGCGCGTGCCGCCGGCATGGACGTCCGAGAGCCCGACGGGCCCGTCGCCGTCGTCGTGCCGCTCCTCGCCGGCCCGGACAGCGCGCTGCTGCGCCGGGTCCGTCAGGCCGTCATGGAGAGCCACATCGCCGCGGAGCTGACCGATGTCCTCGGCCCGCACCCGCTGCTCGCCGAGGCGCTGCACGTGCGGCTCTCCGAGGCCGGTCTGGCCCGCGCGGACCGTGCCCGCCTGTTCACGGTGGCGACCGCCGCCGACGGCATCGTCCTGGCCTCCGTGGGCGGTGACGAGGCCGTGCAGGCGGCCGGGATCACCGGCATGCTGCTGGCCGCGCGCCTGGCGGTGCCGGTGATGGCCGCGGCCCTGGACCAGGAGGGCTCCATCGCGTCCGTGGCCGAGCAGCTCCGCTCCTCGGGCTCGCAGCAGCTCGCCCTCGCGCCGTATCTGATCGGCCCGGAGATCGAGCCGGGGCTGATCGAGGAGGCGGCCAAGGAGGCGGGGTGCTCCGCTGCGGAGTCGCTCGGGCCGTACCCGGCGATCGGGAAGCTGGCGCTGGCGAAGTACACGACGGCGTTGGGCATTACGCCGCAGCAGGTTCAGCAGACGCCGGTTCGCTGACGCGCCCTGGGGGAAGTCGGTCGGGTGCGGGTGCGCTGTGGCTTGTCGCGCAGTTCCCCGCGCCCCTTGTGGGGGCAAGCCCCCACGCCCCCCCGATCAGCCGATGATCACGCACGACGCCGCCGTCACCCTCATCGAGCCGCCGCGCCTCGGCACGCCCGTGAGTGGGTCGACCGCGAACCAGGTCACGTCACCGGAACGCTCGTTGGCTGCGTACAGGAAGCCGTCGGACACGGTCAGGGCGCGTGGCCAGCGGCCGCCGCAGGGCACCGTGGTGACCAGGTGCAGTTCCTCCCCCTCGACGGCGAACACGGACAGGACGTCCTCGCCGCGGGTGGCGGTCCATACGAAGCGGCCGTCGGGTGAGGTGACGATCCCCGAGGGGTAGGCGTCGCGCACCGGTGCGCCCGGCAGGACCGGGGTCTCCGTCAGCGGCGTCAGCACGCCCTCCGCCGCGTCCCAGCGGCAGACGGTGACGGAGGGGCTGAGTTCGTTGACGACGTAGGCGTACGAGCCGTCCGGGTGGAAGGCCAGGTGGCGCGGCCCCGAGCCGGGCCGCAGGGCGGTCTCCCGGTGCAGGGCCGGGGTGCCGTCCGTCAGCGTGCACACCCGCACCGAGTCGGTGCCGAGGTCGACGCTGACGGCCCAGCGCCCGCTCGGGTCGGGCTGCACCTGGTGGGCGTGCGGCCCCTGCTGGCGCGGGGTGTGCGGGCCCGCGCCGGTGTGCCGGAGCACGCCGGAGGCGGACCGCGCGAGAGTGCCGTCGGGGCGGACGGGGACGGCGGTGACGCTGCCCGAGCCGTAGTCGGCGGTCAGGAGGTGTCCGGCGTACAGGCCGAGGTGGGTCGGCCCGCCGGCGTCGAGCGGCACGGGCGCTCCGGCCGGCTCGGGCTTGTCCCCGTTCACCCGGTACGCGGCCACCGCGCCCGCGGCCGTCTCGCTGACCGCGTACAGCGTGTCCCCGTCGGGCGAGAGGGCTAGATAGGCCGGGTCGGGGACGACGTTCACACTGCTCAGGAAGGTCAGCGCGCCGCTGTCCGCATCGACCTCCGCCGTCACGATGCCCGGGCCGCCGGCCGCCGTGAACGACCCGATGAACGCCCGCCGCCTGCTGCCGTCCGCCATCGCTGTGCCCTTTCGTCCCTGAGCCGTACGGAATGACCGCGCGGTCGATCATGCGCGGTCTAGACCAAAGGGTCAAGGGGGTGCGGCGGCCCGTCGCTCAGGCACCGACCAACGGGGAGCGCGACGGCGTGCGCAGCGGCCACTTTCCGGGCTCCATCACGAGAGCAGCCAAGATCCTCAGCGAACGGCTGTGAGCCGTCTGGTAGAGAGCGCCGGACCGCAGGCCGACGCTCCCGTTCAGGAAGGGACAAGTGGAGGGCGCGGAGAGGACCCGAGCGGCATCGCCAGCTCCGACAGAGCCTTCTCCAAGCCACGCAGATGCACGAGGGCCGACTCCGTCTCGTCCTGCTGAGGCGTCTCGCCGCCAGCGGACGCCACTCGCCTGCGCCCCAGGTCGCTGACAGTGAGTGCCTCCACCGCTGCCTCGACGCGCCAGCAGGCAGCGGCCAGACGGGCGTCGTGCGACGCGACAGGATCGGCGGCAATGGACACCAGACCCCGCACTTCGCGGGCGCAGTCGTCGAGCAGCTCAATGACCTGGCGGGCACGGACTTTCCGAGCACGGAAGGGAGTCAAGGGGTGCATCAACGGGGCGAGTGCCATCCGTACCCGGCCGAGCAGCAGCTCCAGTTCGGCGGCGTGCAGGGCAGGGTCGCCCTTCGGATCTCCAGCGAGGCGAGCGGCCGCTTCGGCCGTGGCCGCGTGGACGCAATGCAGTGCCCGCTGGATCCAGGCGTCGTTCGTGGCGTGCGTGGTGACCGGCAAGACGAGGGCCACGGCCAGCGCGGCACACAGCGCGCCCACACCGGTCTCTGCAAGGCGAAGCTCGAGCAGGCCGGGGTCCAGCACGCCCAGCAGGCCGTACAGCAAGCTGACCATCACCGTCACTGCCAGCATCATCCAGGAATACGAGACGGCGGCCGTGTAGAAGATGCCGAAGACGCAGACGGCAACCAGGGCGGCCGTCGGCTCGGGCGCGCCATGCAGCGGGATGGCGACCAGCAGGCCGATGGCAATGCCGATCACAGTTCCGAAGACCCGGCGGAAACCGCGGACCAGGGTTTCGCCGCGAGAAGCCGTGTTGACGAAGATCCACCAGACAGTACCGACGGCCCAGTACCAGCGCTCCTCGGAAAGGAACTGTCCTACCAGAAGCGCGAGAGTCGAGGCAGCAGTGGCCTGGAAGGCTTGCCGGGTGGTGGGCCGCGCCAACCCGCTGGCGGGCAGGGCCGGCGGGGCTGCCGCAGGTGGGGTGTGACGCTCGATGGGCCAGAGCACGAAGCGCGTGGCGCCGGCCGTGACAAGGGCCAGGCCCACAGCGGTGTACAGCTCGGGCAGCTGAGCGGGAACCGCATGCAGAAACTGCGTGATGAAGAAGTTCATGAACGCGAAGATCCCGAGCGCGTGGCCCCGTGGGCCCCAGCGGCGGGCATAGACCCCGCAGAAGACGACGGCCAGGAACGCGGCGTCACGGGCCGGGGTGATGCCGTGCAGTGTGGTGGCAAGCGCCAGCACGGGGAATCCCGCGATGGGAAGCAGGGCGGTGGTGATCCGCTGGTCACGGACGGTCGCATCGGTGACCGTGAAGAGGGCGAGCAGTGCCGCGAGTCCCGCGGTGATCGATGCGGTGAGCGATAGCCCGCAGAGCTCGGAAACGGCGACGGCGGCGGCGACACCGATGACAGCGCGGGTCGCGTTCCGCAGCCTCAAGCGCCCCGGGTCCGGAGCCACGAACATCCTCTTCACGGCGGTGCGCCGCCCCCCTTGCAGTGGTACGCGCCCTACCCACGGTCGTCCCGGGTGGCGGACAACGAGCAGGCAGAACGAAGGCACCGCGGTCCGGACCCGGCCTCGTCGCCGTCCAGCGCTACGCGGCGCCGCAAGTACATGGATAGGGCATAGATAACCACCTCCGGGCCCACTGGCTCAACTGTCGCGCCGATGAGTGTGCCAATGGCACAGCCTGATCAACCTCGATGCCGACCGATGGGAGGCCAATGGATCAGGCTTCACCCAGGCTGGCTCCCGACGATGGTGAGGACGTACCCGATTCCAGCTCACAGCGGGCCCGTCTGTTTCAGCGGCCGTGGACCGACCACGCATGAACACCGGCCCTGCTGGCGGACCGACCGTGTATGGCAGCGAATCCCCGGTTATGGAAACCGGGGGTGCTCCGGAACATAGGTGTCGCCAGGAGGCTGAGCGAGTTCTCCGACGACAGGGCGACTGCGATCACGGCATCGGAGCCCTCCTGGATAGCCATATTCACCGGGCTGAGCCCGCGTCAGTTCGGCAAAGCTGATCACCGCTCTGAGGACCGGCCGTGGGCTGTCATCTCGGTCGACGCGCTGGCTCCGCTGCACCATGGCGGACATTCCACTGGCGCGAGGGGCAGAGGAACGACCGAACAGATCGAGCACCTAAGGGTGACGGGGGCGAGTACGGCGTGCCTCGTCGTTCACGGTTGGCGGTTGCTTCTGCGTATCGGCCCAGCTTGCGAGCAGGGTGAGAGCGTCAGCGCTGGGCGTACCGGGGTCTGCGGTGTAGGTGGTGATGGAGACGTGCGGGTCGCCGGGCAGTGCGAAGTCGTCGTAGGCGAGGTCCATCCGTCCGACGGCCGGGTGGTTGACGGTCTTGCGTCCGCGCGAGTGGCGGTGCACGTTGTGCTTGGCCCAGCGGGTGGTGAAATCGGTGCTGCGGGTGGAGAGCTCGCCGATGAGTTCGGTCACCTGCTTGTCCAGTGGGTCGCGTCCGGCGGTCGCGCGGAGTATCGCGACCAGCTGGTTCTTCGCCTCGTTGATGTCGGCGTAGAAGGCCTCGGCTCGCGGGTCGAGGAACACGTACCTGGCGATGTTCGGTGGCTGCTGGGCCATGTCGAAGAGGTCGGCGTACAGAGCGCGGCCCAGGTCGTTGGCCGCGAGGAGATCGAGGCGGCCGTTCTGTACGACGGCGGGCACGCTCATGGAGTCGAGGACCTGCTGCACCGACGCGGTGATGGGTGAGGCGCGCTTGGGGCGCTTGCGGCGTGAGCCGGGCGCGACGCTGCGTGCCAGGTCGTACAGGTGGGCGCGCTCGTCGTCGTCGAGTTGCAGCGCACGGGCGATCGAGTCGAGGACGCTCTCGGACGCCCCACCGAGCTGGCCGCGCTCGATGCGGGTGTAGTACTCGACGCTGAGGCCGGCGAGCATCGCGACTTCCTCGCGCCGCAGCCCTTTGACGCGCCGGTCACCCCCGACATAGGGCAGGCCGGCCTGCTCGGGAGTGATCCTCGCCCGGCGGCTCATGAGGAAGCCCCGGATCTCCTGCTGAAACTCCATGGCTTCAAGGCTAGGACCGCCCGTTCCCGATGTGGGGGTCCCTGAGAGTGCCTGGCAGGCATCCGCGAGGCGAGGGACGGTGAGGAGCAACCCCAGAAAATCTGTGTGAAAAGGAATGCTGCAAGTGCGTGGAGCTGTCATTCATGCCCCGGGCGATGTCCGGGTGGAAGAGCGCGAGAACCCCACGATCGTCGCGCCGACGGACGCGATCATCCGCGTGTCGGCCACCTGCGTGTGCGGTTCGGACCTGTGGGACTACCGCGGGATCAACGAGGTGACGCAGCCGACCCCGATCGGTCACGAGTACGTCGGCGTGGTCACCGAGATCGGCGACGAGGTCAAGAACATCAGCGTCGGTGACTTCGTCGTCGGTTCGTTCATGGCCTCGGACAACACCTGTGAGATCTGTGAGGCCGGCTACCAGTCACGGTGCGCGCATGTCGAGTTCGTCGGAGCGGGCGGGGCGCAGTCGGAGTACCTGCGGGTGCCGCTGGCCGACGGCACCCTCGTCGCCACCCCCGGGATGCCGGCCGACGACCTGATCCCCTCGCTCCTGGCCGCCTCCGACGTGCTGGGGACGGGCTGGTTCGGCGCCGTGGCCGCCGAGGCCGGGCCGGGCAGGACCGTGGCCGTGGTCGGTGACGGAGCCGTGGGCCTGCTCGCCATTCTGGCCGCGAAGCAGCTGGGCGCGGAGCGGATCATCGCGATGTCGCGGCACGCGTCGCGGCAGAAGCTCGCCCGCGAGTTCGGCGCCACCGACATCGTCACCGAGCGCGGTGACGAGGGCGTGGCCAGGATCAAGGAACTCACCGGCGGATACGGCGCCCACAGCGTGATCGAGGCCGTCGGCACCCAGGAATCGATGATGCAGGCCATCCGCTCCACCCGCCCCGGCGGGCACGTGGGATACGTGGGTGTGGCCCACGGGGTGGAGCTTCCGGGCGAGGAACTGTTCTTCGCCGAGGTGCACCTGCACGGCGGCCCCGCCCCGGTGCGCCGGTTCCTGCCCGAGCTGATCCAGCTCATCTGGGACCGCAAGATCGACCCGGGCAAGGTCTTCGACCTCACCCTCCCGCTCGATCAGGTTGCTGAGGGATTCAAGGCGATGGACGAGCGCCGCGCCATCAAGACCCTGCTGCAGCCCTGACCCTCACTCGTCCCTTCCACCCGCCCTCGCCCGGGACCTCGAACATCCCGGGCAGGTTGCGGGACCTTGTTTGACTCGACGGGAGAACTTCATGAACCCCACGTACGACTTCTCCGGGCAGGTGGCCCTGGTCACCGGCGCCGCCTCCGGCATGGGCCTGGCCGCCGCCCGCGCCTTCGCCGACTCCGGCGCCGCCGTGGTGCTGGGCGACCTCGACCCCGACGCCGTCCACAAAGCAGCCGAGGAGATCACCGGCCGCGGAGGGCGGGCGACCGGTGTCGTCTGCGACGTCACCGACGAACAGCAAGCGGAAGCGGCGGTGCGGGCCGCGGTGACGGAGTACGGCCGCCTGGACATGGCGTTCAACAACGCCGGCATCCAGGTGCCGCCGACCGACGCGGCCGACGAGACGGCCGAATCCTTCGACCGGGTCAACGCCGTCAACCTGCGCGGCGTCTGGGCGGCGATGAAGCACGAACTGCGACAGATGCGCGAGCAGGGCAGCGGCGCCATCGTCAACTGCTCCTCCCTGGGCGGGCTCGTCGGACTGCCCGAGCGCGCCGCCTACCACGCCTCCAAACACGGCGTCATCGGCCTGACCCGCAGCGCCGCGGTCGAGTACGCGCCCCGGGGCATCCGCATCAACGCCGTCTGCCCCGGCGTCATCGACACCCCGATGGTCGCCGACATGGTCGAGAACCAGGCCGAGGCCATGGCCGAGATCATCAAGGAACAGCCCATCGGCCGACTGGGGACAGCGGACGAGGTCGCAGCAGCCGTCCTGTGGCTGTGCAGCCCCGGCGCCAGCTTCATCATCGGAACAGCTCTCCCCGTCGACGGTGGCTTCACCGTCCACTGATGTGAGTCCGCCCTCGGGCCGGCGTATCGGGCGCCCTCCGCGGAACGCAGTTCGGCCAAGAATGCGGTCACCACACCAGTCAAAGCTCCCGTGATTGCTTCCTGGTTCTTGGTGGCGCTGGGCAGCACCAGCCAGGTGCCGGGCAGGGCTTCGTCGAAGGCGGCCGCTCGGCGATGGTCTGTCCCGCAAAGCACTGGTCGAGGACCAGGAACAGGTGGCGAATGCGGGTGTCCTTCAGCCAGCTGATCAGATCTGCGGTCCGCAGCGAGGTCGACGACAGACGGTCGGCTTCGCTGCCCTGCAGCACCGTCCAGTGCGCCCCGTTCGAAGTGACACCATGGCCGGTGACCAAGACCACCGCGGCATCCGCCTCCCTCCACCGCTGCTCCGGCGGCGGATCCTCCAGCGGCTCAAAACCAGGGTCGGCGTACTCGCTGGTGGCGATGGCCACGAAGTGCCGCCCGCAGTACCTCACCGTCCACCGGGTCCGTCGTCTTCACTTGGCGAGCTCCGGCAAGGCTGCCAGCAGCGCCGCACCGGTCTGCCGTTTCCCCAGATACCGGGAGGCGGAATGCGCGTCGCCCCCGTTGTCCACGACCGCATCTCGCACTCCCGGCCGGCACCGGGCACATCGGCCGCCGGACCTCGTCGAACGCACCCCCGCCGACATCGAGGCCGACGTCCGAGCCGCCGCGCCGCCGGGAACCGTCGCCGGACTGGACATCACCGCCGATGCCACCGGCCTGGCGCTGTTCGCGACGGTGCGGCGCGCTGACGAGCCGGGGTGATCCCCGCAGCCGGCATCGTGTTCCTCCCTGACGCAGCATCGGTCGTCAGTCGAGGCCTTCGATGATGCGGAAGTCGCGCTCGAAGCCGTCGGGGAGTTCGGCCAGCGCCTTCTGGTAGGCCGCACTCTCGTATGCGGCGACCGCCTGTTCGAAGCTGTCGAACTCGATCAGGACAACGCGCTCGGCGATTCCGGCTTCGTGTGCGACGACCCGGCTGCCGATGCTGGCGAGCACCCGCCCGCCTGCGGCCTTGACGGCCAGACCGGCCAGTTCGTTGTAGACATCAAGCCCCTCAGGGTCTGTGATGGTGGGGTAGACGCTGACCCAGTAGCCCTTGGCCACGGTTCCTCCCTGTGTTCGGAATTGATCACCAGAAACATACTCAGATCCATCGCCGGCGCGCTGTGGGTCAGCGAGCCGACGGAGACGGCGTCGAAGTCGGACGGCTTCGATCCTCAGCTTCCGGTTCGACTCGACCGGCCCAGGCCCGGCACACCGACCGGGGCTGTGATCGGATTGGTCTCGGGTGAGCGTCGGCGGGCGAGGGCGAGGCCGGCCATCGTCGTGATCGCCATCGCGGCGACGCCGACCAGCGCCGCGGTCGTGTACGCGTCGTCGTTCGGGAAGAGGCGGCCCGTGGCGGTGCCGGCGGCCAGGACCAGACCGCCGATGGCGCTGCCCAGGGAGTACCCGACGCTGCGGACGACGTAGTTGAAGCTCATGGCGCTCGACGTCTCGCTCTTGGGGGTGACGGCCAGGATGACGCCGGGCATGGCGGCCGAGAAGCTGCCGACGCCGAAGCCCAGCACGCCCATGGCCGCGAGCAGTTCGGC
>NZ_JBHUQX010000298.1:5513-11909 GCF_042674225.1 Streptomyces sp. NPDC056948 | reverse complement strand
ACCAGTTCAAGGCCGACATCAGGGCCAAGCAGGCGGCCGGCAAGAAGGTCATCGTCTCGGTCGGCGGCGAGCGCGGCACGGTGGCGGTGAACGACGCGGCGTCGGCGGCGAACTTCGCGAACTCGGTGCACTCCCTGATGCAGACGTACGGCTTCGACGGCGTCGACATCGACCTGGAGAACGGCCTCAACGCGACCTACATGACGCAGGCGCTGCGGTCGCTCTCGGCGAAGGCGGGCTCGTCGCTGATCATCACGATGGCGCCGCAGACCATCGACATGCAGTCGACGTCGAACTCGTACTTCCAGACCGCCCTGAACATCAAGGACATCCTCACGGTCGTCAACATGCAGTACTACAACAGCGGTTCCATGCTGGGCTGCGACGGCAAGGTCTACAGCCAGGGCTCGGTGGACTTCCTGACCGCCCTGGCCTGCATCCAGCTTGAGGGCGGCCTGGCCCCGTCCCAGGTCGGTCTCGGCCTGCCCGCCTCGACCCGGGGCGCGGGGAGCGGCTATGTGTCGCCGTCCGTCGTGAACAACGCCCTGGACTGCCTGGCCAAGGGCACGGGGTGCGGGTCCTTCAAGCCCTCGCGGACGTATCCCGACCTGCGGGGCGCGATGACCTGGTCGACCAACTGGGACGCGACGGCGGGCAACGCGTGGTCCAACGCGGTGGGTCCGCATGTGCACGGGCTGCCGTAGGACCCGGCAGCCTCATCCCATCGGACGGTAGTGGCCAAGGACCCAGGCGAGCTGCGGGAACCACTCCTGGAGCCGCGTCCTGGGCTTGGCCTCCACCACGCACTCGTAGAACCTGCCGTCCATGTGGACCACCGAGACCATCAGCGCCTTGCCGTCGGGGCTCGCCCGGTAGTGGACGCTGCGGATCTCGGGCCAGCGGAACTCGATCGTCTGGCCGGACGACTCGAAGGCGACGCCGCTCGCGTCGACGACGACCGCGTTGCGCTTGTCGACGGCGAGGAAGTCCGGGCCGGCCGGTGCCGGTTGCTGGGGCGGGGTCTGGGCGTACGGGGGTGGTGCGGGCGGGTACGGGGCGGGCGGGGGCGCGTAGGAGGGCTGCGCGGGCGCGTACGGGGGTGGCCCCGGTGCGTACTGCGGCGGGGGCGGGCCGAAGCCGGGGCCGGGTGGTGGAAGTGGCTGCTCGGTCATCCGTCGATTCTCCCTGCCTAGAAGAACTCCCCCCACGGCTGGTCCCAGATCTGCTTCACGCACAGGACCAGGAACAGCAGGCCCGCGATGACGAGCATGGCGTTGCTCAGATGGCCGTTGCGCCATTCGCGGGGGGTGCGGGCGGAGTTGAGGAGCCAGATCAGTGTCAGGGCCAGGAAGGGCATAAAGGCCGCGCCCAGGACGCCGTAGATGATGATCAGGCGGAAGGGCTGGCCCTGGAAGAGCAGGACCATGGGCGGGAAGGTGAGCCAGAGCAGGTAGGCGCGGAAGGGCCAGGAGCGTTCGCGCTTGCCGGAGGCGACCTCCTCGCCCTTGACGGCCTCCTTGCCCGACAGCCGGGCCACGAAGTCGGCGAACATCAGGCTGACGCCGTGCCAGACGCCGATCAGCGAGGTGAAGGACGTGGCGAAGAAGCCGATCAGGAAGAACTTGGCCGTGGCCCCGCCGTACTCGTCCTCCAGGATGTCGGTGAGCTGGATCAGGCCCTTGTCGCCGCTCGCGATCGCGACGTTCGCCGAGTGGAGCATCTCCGCGCCGACGAAGAGCATGGCGATCACGAAGATGCCGGTCGTGGCGTAGGCGACGCGGTTGTCCAGGCGCATGACCTTCATCCAGCCCGCGTCGGTCCAGCCCTTGGCGTTGACCCAGTAGCCGTACGCCGCGAGCGTGATCGTGCCGCCGACGCCGCCGATCAGGCCCAGGGTGTTGAGGATCGAGTCCTTCTCGTCGGGCAGCACCGGAAGAAGACCGGCGAAGGCGTCGAGGAGGTTCGGGGTGACGCGGATCGCCAGATACACCGTCACCACGAACATGACGCCCACCAGGACCGTCATGACCTTCTCGAACACCGCGTACTTGTTGAACCAGACGAAGACCAGACCGACCAGACCGCAGGCGATGCCCCACCACTTCAGGTCCATCACGTCCGGGAACAGCGCCTGCAGCGGCAGCGCGCTGGACGACATCGCCGCCGCGCCGTAGACGAAGCCCCAGACGACGACGTACACGGCGAAGAACCACGTGGTCCAGCGGCCGAGGCTCGCCCAGCCGTCGAACAGGGTGCGCCCCGTGGACAGATGCCAGCGGCCCGCCGCCTCGGCGAGTGAGATCTTCACCAGGCAGCCGATGATCGCGGCCCACAGGAGCGTGTAGCCGAAGTTGCTGCCCGCGATGAGCGTGGCGACCAGGTCACCGGCGCCGACCCCGGTCGCCGCGACGACGATGCCCGGACCGATGTGCTTCCAACTCGCCTTACGGGACTGAGGGGGCTGCTGGGCTTCGTTCTCCGTGGTGTTTCCCGTGGTATCCGCCATGCAGGTCAAGAAACATCAAAGGAGCCGGGCCGACAAGGGGGCGTGAGCACAACCGCCCTCTCAGGGGCGCGGGGCTGTGTCGATGTGCGGCTCCGCCGCGTGGGCGCGACAAGCCACGATGAACCCGCGGCCCGGGAACAGGCCAAGGCGGCTGCGACAAACCGCCATGGCCCACCCAGCGGAGCGTCACGGCTGTCGCCGACCACAGCCGTCCGCCCCGCACGTGCCGAGCTCGAACCACACGGTCTTGCCCGGCCCGTCCCGGTGGCAGCCCCAGCGCTGGGCGAGCGCGTCCACCAGGAACATCCCACGGCCGTTCTCCCCGGTGCCCGCGTCCAGCACCCGCGGTACCCGGCGCTCCGCGTCGGCGACCTCGCAGCGCAGTACGCCGTGCGCGGCGAAGAGGGTCAGCCGGAAGCCGCTCTCGGCGTGCACCAGGGCGTTGGTGGCCAGTTCGCCGACGAGCAGTTCGGCCACGTCCGCCACCTCACCGCGCTCCGCGAGCCCCCAGCCCTCCAACTGCCTGCGGACCTCCGCGCGTGCCTCGCGGACGGCGGAGGGCCGGGGCGCGTACTCGACGCTCAGGTGGCCCGCTCCCAGGGGTGGCTGGGGGAACGGACCGTACCGTGCGTCGGGGTCCGGGAGGTGGCGCCCGGAGAGTTGCAGCATGGGTCCAGGGTGATCCCCGGGGGTGGTCCGGCGCAGGGGGAGGACTACCCGATCCCCTACCTGCTTGTGCAGGTGGGGGCGGTGTGCGGTGGCGGCGTCACGCGTACTGGAGGCGGACCGTGGCTCCCTCGGTGTCGTCGCGGATGTCGACGTACGCGCACACCTGGCGGGCGTACCAGAGGCCCGGTCCGGGTTCCTGGCCGGTGGCCGGTGGCGGGACGAAGCCGGCGAGCGGGTCGTCGATCCGGCGGGCCGCGCGCAGTTCGCAGACGCAGGCGGGCGCCTCGCCCCACAGCAGGGCGGTGCCGTCGAGGGGGGCCAGGGCTGCCGCCGTCTCCGCGACGGCCGTGGCGAAGAGCTCGGCGTCCGCCGGGGGCAGTCCGCGGTTCTCCGCCCAGGACTGGACGGCCGCCGCGTGCGGTTGTGCGAGGCGCTCGGCGCCGACCGGGGGCAGCGGCAGCGGTACGGCGTCGAGTTCGGCCGCGAGCCGTACCGGGTCCTCGTACACCTCCGTGTCGGGGTGGGTGCGGCGGGCCGCGGCGACGACGGCGGGCCCGGCGGTGCGGGTGTCGTACGCGCACAGGGCGGTGGTGGCCATGGGGGCGAAGAGGGGGTTGGCGAGGGCCTCGTAGCGGATCCACTCGGTGGTCTCGCGGGTCGAACGGCCGGCGCGGCCGCTCCACACGGGCTCCATGAGGAGGTGGATCCGGCCGCCCGGGCCGGCGTGGGCGGCGAGGTAGCCGGCGGCCCGGGCGACGGCGTTGGCGGCGGAGCCGGTGTACCAGTCGGTGTGCGGGATGCAGGTGATGTCCTTGGCGTCACCGCCGAGGGCGTCCCGGAGCAGGTCCAGGTTGCGGGGGTCGGCGATGGCCACGGGCGGTGGTTCGCCGGGGGCGGCGAGGCCTTCGCCGAGGAAGGGCAGGGCGGCGGCCACGAAGTCGTCGTCGGAGTCGAAGACGGCCATGCGGTGGTCGAACGGGGCGGGTGTGGAGGGCTGTCGGACCGTCATGTGTTCCCCTCGGGAGGTGGGTGGGTCGTCCGGTGCGGGAGGGTCAGCGCCGCGCCGTCACCCAGGCGGCGATCTGGCTGCGGTTGCTGAAGCCGAGCTTGCTGAGGATGCGTTCCACATGGCCTTCGGCGGTGCGGCGGGCGATCACCAGGCGGTCGGCGATCTGCTGGTTGGCGAGCCCCTCGGCGACGAGCCGGGCGACCTCGGACTCTCGGCGGGTCAGGCGGACCGTGGTGTCGTCGTGCGGGGCCGGGGAGTCTCCGGGGCGCGGGCGGGCGGGCTCCTGGAGCGCCTGGCCGACGAGTTCGGCGAGGCCGAGGCCGCCGCCGCGCCGGTGGGCCCGCTCGAACGCGTCCCGTCCCAGGGCCCCGCAGGCCCGCTCCTCGCTGTCCCGGCGTACGGAGTTGAGGGTGTGCGCGCCCCAGCGGCCGGTGTCGATGTCGGCCCAGACGCGGTCGGCGCCGCCCATCAGCAGGGCCGCGTGCTGGTGGGCGCCGCGTTCGCCGGCGATCGACGCGAGCAGGTCGAGGGTCAGGGCGATGCCGATGATGTCGTGGACGGCGTGTTTGAGCCGCAGGGCCTCGCGGGCGTGCCGCTCGGCCCGGGGCCAGTCGCGGCGCACGGTGTGCGCGAGGGCGAGGATGCGCAGCACGTACGACCGTACCCACTGCTCGCCGTGCCGCTCGCACAGCCGCAGGGCCTGCTCGCAGACCTCGACGGCCCGGTCGGCCTCGCCCAGGAAGCCGAGCGCGCAGGCGAGTTCGACCTGGTCGAGGCCTACGAGGCTCAGGTGCTGGCCGGGTACGGGGCCGCGGGCGACGGTGGTTTCGAAGTGCCGGAGCGCGCCGGGCAGGTCGTCGCCGAACAGCCGGATGACGCCGATGACGTACTCGGCGTGGGCGGCCTCGGCGGTGTCGCCCAGGGCACGGGCGAGGGCGAGGGCGTCCGTGGCCTGGCGGTGGCCCCGGGGGAAGTCCTGGGTGGCGGCGGCCAGCAGCCCGGCGACCCAGAGGCCGCGGGCCCGTTCCCGGGTCGGTTCGGGGCTTGCGGCCAGGGCCCGGTCGAGCCAGTACAGGCCCTCGCGGGGGGCGCCGCAGGCGTGCCAGTAGAACCAGAGGGTGCCGGCGAGCCTGAGTCCGGCGCGTTCCTCGCCCGGGGTGGACAGGCTGAAGTCGAGGGCGGCGCGCAGGTTGTCCCGGTCGGCGCGCAGCCGGGCGACGGTCTCCGGCTGCCCGGGCCCGAACCAGCCGCGCTCGCAGTCCTCGACGCGCCGCAGCATCCGGTCCCGCTGCCGCCTCCGCACGGCCTCCTCCTCCCCGACCGTCCGCCGCAACCGCTCGAGCCCGTACTGCCGCAGCGTGTCGAGCATCCGGTACCGCACCCCACCGGGCCCCGGCTCCCGGCACAGCACAGACTTGTCCACGAGCCCGGCGACGGCATCGAGAACGTCCTCGGTTCGGAGTGCGACCGGTCCGGGCCCGGCAGGCCAATCGGCTACGGCCTCCCCGGCCGGGGGCGCGTCAACGCCGCCGGGGCCGAACACGGCTGGAGGCGCCACCCCACCGGGGCCGGGCACGGGCGGGAACGGCATCACCCCGCCCGGACACGGAACGTCCAGGGGCAGCGTCGCGCCGCCAGGGCCGGACACGGCCAGGGACGGCGGCACACCGCCCGGACACGACACGACCGCGTGCAGCGGCACACCGTCAAAGCCGAGCACGGCCGGGAACGGTGCCACCTCGCCAAGGCCGGGCACGGGCGGGGACGGCGGCACACCGCCACGGCACGGCACGGGCGGGGACGGTGCCACCCCGCCAGGGCTGCGCACGCCCAGCGACGGCGGCACGCCGCAAGGACACGGCACGGGCGGGGACAGTGGCGCACCGCCGGGGTCGAGCACTCCCAAGGACGGCGGCACACCGCCACGGCACGGCACGGGCGAGGGCAGCGGCACACCGCCGGGATCGGGAACGGCTCGGGACAGCGACACACCGCCAACGCCGGGCACGGGCGAGGACGGTGCCACCCCGCCAGGGCCGGACACGCCCAAGGACGGCGGCACACCGCCCGGACACGACACGACCGCGTGCAGCGGCACACCGCCGGGATCGGGCACCGCTCGGGACAGCGACACACCGCCAACGCCGGGCACGGGCGAGGACGGTGCCACCCCGCCAGGGCCGGACACGCCCAAGGACGGCGGCACACCGCC
>NZ_JBHUQX010000298.1:0-5415 GCF_042674225.1 Streptomyces sp. NPDC056948 | reverse complement strand
CCCGGACACGACACGGGCGAGGGCAGCGGCACACCGCCGGGATCGGGCACGGCTCTGGACAGCGACACACCGCCAAGGCCAGGCACGGGCGAGGACGGTGCCACCCCGCCAGGGACGGGCACGCCCAAGGACGGCGGCACACCGCCACGGCACGGCACGGGCGAGGGCAGCGGCACACCGCCGGGATCGGGCACGGCTCGGGACAACGGCACACCGCCAAGGCCAGGCACGGGCGCAGACGGTGCCACCCCGCCAAGGCCGGACACCCCCAGCGACGGCGGCACACCGCCACGGCACGGCACAGGCGAGGGCAACGGCACACCGCCGGGATCGGGCACGGCTCGGGACAACGGCACACCGCCAACGCCGGGCGCGGGTGAGGGCAGTGCCGCGCTGCCAGGGCGGGGAGCGGCCAGAGGGTAGCGGCGTAGCACGGTCCCGCCGGGCGGGCCGGGGGCGGGCGGCGTCGGGGTGCCGGGGGCGGCGTCGAGCGGGGGCGGCGTCGTGGTCGCCGTGAGCGCCTGCGCGGGGTGAGGGCGCTCTCCGGACGCCACTCCCCGAACCGCCGCGCCGGCGAAGCCCGCCGCGCCCTCCGGAAGGAGAACCCCGGCCGGTGCCAGGCCCGTTCCCCGGCCGGCGTTCGCCTCCCCGGTGTCGTCCGCGCACACGGCCTCCGCCGTCTCCAGGTCGAAGCCGCCCGCCAGGACCGACAGCCGGGCCCACACCGCCTGTTCGGGGCCGGTGCACAGGTCGTGGCTCCAGGCGACCGCTGCCCGCAGGGTCTGGTGGCGGGGCAGGGCCGCGGGGCTGCCGGTGGTGAGGAAGCGGTAGCGGTCGTCGAGGCGGTCCAGGAGCTGGTCGACGTCGAGGACGCGCATACGGACGGCGGCGAGTTCGATGGCGAGGGGCAGACCATCCAGCCGGCGGCAGAGACGGGCCACGGACGCGAGGTTGCCGGGCGTGAGCCGGAAGCCGGGGACGACCGCGGCGGCCCGGTCGGCGAAAAGGGTGAGGGCCGGATAGCCCTCGGCGGCGGACAGGTCGCCGTCCGGGTCGGGCACCGGCAGCGGCCGTACCTCCAGCAGATGCTCCTCGGTGAGGCCGAGGCGGTGCCGGCTGGTGGCGAGGATCCGGACGCCCCCGGTGCCGTGCAGCAGGGCCGCGGCCAGTTGGGCGCACGCGCCCGCCAGATGCTCGCAGTTGTCGACGACGAGGAGCAGCCGCCGGTCCCGTACCTGCTCGACGAGGGCGTCCAGCGGGGGCTGGGCGGAGTGGTCGTGCAGCCCCAGCGCGTCGGCGGCGGCGAGCGGGACGAGCGCCGGGTCGTGCAGCCCGGAGAGGTGCACGAAGCGCACGCCGTCCGGGAAGGCGCGCCGCACGCGGGCCGCGATGCGCGCGGCGAGCCGGGTCTTGCCGACGCCGCCCGGTCCGGTGAGCGTCACCAGCCGTGCGCGGGCCAGCAGTTCGCGGCCTTCGGTCAGTTCGCCACGCCGGTCGACGAAGCTGGTCGTCTCGGCCGGCAGGTGGTTGTCCCGTCGTGGCGCTGATCCGCCCATGATCAGCCAGTCCTCTGGGGGTGGGGTCCGAGGATCCGGACAATCCGGCTCCTCTTGCGCGGATCCTCACTCTCTCCCCTGGCTTACATATATGCACGCGCGAGTCACACCCGTGGGTGTACTTCGCCGGGGACACCTCGACCACCGCCCCGCACGCGTACACTGCGCGACCACTTTCAGTCTTGACCTGCTCATGCCATTGGCAGAACGATGTGCGCCACCCGCACTACGTACGTCGCACGGAACAACCCCACCTCCCACAAGGAGATTTCATGCGACTTCGCATACGAGGCTCCGGGGCCGGCACCGGCAGACGCACCGCCGCCCTCGCCGCCCTTCTCGCACTCGCCCTCGCGGCGCCCCTCTACACGACGGCGCCGGACGCCACCGCCGACAGCGCCCCCAAGGCGGCCCCTTCGGCCGACGACGTCAGACAGTACGAGGTCCATCTGCACGCGACGGCCAAGGACCGCACGGCACTTCAGCGCACGGGCGTGACCGTGGACGAGGCTCATGACCACGGTGTCGTCGTCTCCGGACGCGCGGACCAGATCAGGAAGCTGCGCGCACTGGGCTACGAGGTCACCGCGCTCGGCGCGGTGCCCGACCGGTCCGCGGGCGAGGACGACGTCCGGATCTTCGACTTCCCGTCCGCCGACTCGCGCTACCACAACTACGCGGAGATGACGACCGAGATCAACTCGATCGTCTCGGCCAACCCCTCGATCGCGAGCCGGCGCGTGATCGGCAAGTCCCACCAGGGCCGGGACATCGTCGCCGTCAAGATCAGCGACAACGTGGGCAGCGACGAGGCCGAGCCGGAGGTGCTGTTCACGCACCACCAGCACGCCCGCGAGCACCTGACCGTCGAGATGGCGCTCTATCTGCTGCGCGAGCTGACCTCCGACTACGGTTCCGACTCACGCGTCACCAGCATGGTGAACAACCGCGAGATCTGGATCGTCCCGGACATCAACCCGGACGGCGGCGAGTACGACATCGCCACCGGGTCGTACCGCTCGTGGCGCAAGAACCGCCAGCCCAACTCGGGTTCGTCGTACGTCGGCACGGACCTGAATCGCAACTGGAACTACCGCTGGGGCTGCTGCGGCGGCTCCTCCGGCTCGGCGTCCTCCGACACCTACCGGGGCACGGCGGCGGAGTCGGCGCCCGAGGTGAAGGTCGTCTCCGACTTCGTGCGCAGCCGGGTCGTCGGCGGGAAGCAGCAGATCAAGGCCGGTGTCGACTTCCACACGTACAGCGAGCTGGTGCTGTGGCCGTTCGGCTACACGTACTCGGACACGACGACCGGGATGACCGCGGACGACAACGCGGCGTTCAAGGCGGTCGGGCAGAAGCTGGCCGCGAGCAACGGCTACACGGCGGAGCAGTCCAGCGATCTGTACATCACGGACGGGTCGATCGACGACTTCCTCTGGGGCACGCACAAGATCTTCGCGTACACCTTCGAGATGTATCCGAGGTCCGGTGGAGGAGGGTTCTACCCGCCCGACGAGGTCATCGAGCGGGAGACTTCGCGTAACCGCGATGCGGTGCTGCAACTGCTGGAGAACGCGGACTGCATGTACCGGTCGATCGGCAAGGAGAGCCAGTACTGCGGTTAGGGGTGCTCCCTACTCGGCCTCTTCCTCGAAGTAGGCGTCCAGTACCGCGTCCAACTGGCTGTCCCACTCCGTGAAACGGCTCCTGGCCGGTGCTTCGATCTCGATCGGGTACCAGCGCCGGTCAGGAGTGTGGACGGTGACGGTGTAGCGCTTGCCGAAGCGGGCGGTCTCCGTCTCGACCGCGCCGATCTCGTCCCAGCGGAACTCGCATTCCTGGTCGTCCAGGGAGAGTCGTACGCCTCTGTGGTCGGCGACCAGTTTCGCGCGGCGGTCGGACGCCTCGAAGACGGGACCGCCTTCCGGTGCGGCGTCCTCCTCCGCGGTGTCCTCCACCGGCTCCGGGACGGCCTCTTCGGCCGCCTCGGCTTCCTCGGTCTCCTCCGCGTCGTCGGCGGCTTCGGCGTCTTCGGCTTCCGCGACCTCGGGCTCCTTCTCCGGCTCCTCGTCCTCCGTCCGTCCGGACGCGGGTGACGTGAGCCCGGGAATGAAGGCCGGGTCGAATCCGGCGCCTTCCAGGGGCTGGCTGCTCGAACCTATGCGCTGCTCCACAGCGCAGCAGTATGGTCGACAAACCTGTGCCGCACACAACCAGCCCCAGCATCGTTATCAGACGCCTACATGCACCGACGGGCTTCTAAACGAACAGACTCAGCACCGCGGCCACGACAAATCCCGCCACCGACAGCACACTCTCCAGCACCGTCCACGTCTTGAGCGTGTCCCGTTCGCTGATGCCGAAGTACTTGGCGACCATCCAGAAGCCGCCGTCGTTGACGTGCGAGGCGAAGATGGAGCCGGCGGAGATGGACATGATGACCAGGGCGACGAAGGCCTGGGAGTGGTCGCCCTCCGACAGCAGCGGCGCCACGATGCCCGCCGTCGTGACGATGGCCACCGTCGCCGAGCCCTGGGCGACGCGCAGGACCACGGAGATCAGATAGGAGAGGACGAGGACCGGCAGGCCCACGTCGTTGAACGTGTCGGAGAGGGCCTGGGCGACGCCGCTGGCCTTGAGGACGGCGCCGAAGATGCCGCCCGCGCCGACGACCAGCAGGATGTTGCCGACCGGCTTGAGGGACGCCGTGGACACCGTCTCCAGGGACTTGCGGGACCAGCCGCGCCGGATGCCGAGCAGGTAGTACGCGAGGAACAGGGCGAGGGTGAGCGCCACGAACGGGTTGCCGAAGAACTCGATCACCGAGCGGAGCGTGGAGGGGTCCAGGGCGATCGAGGAGAAGGTCGCGGCCAGGATCAGGACCAGCGGGGTGCCGATGATGCCGAGGACCGTGCCGAGGGAGACCGGCTGCTCGCGCGGCTCGGTGCCGGTCGCCCGCTGCTCGTCGAGGACCGCCTGCTTGGCCTCCTCCGACGCCTCGACCATGTCCTGCGGCACGGCCACGAAGATGCGGCGGCCGATCCACGCCGAGTACGCCCAGGCGGCCATCACGGCGGGCAGTCCGCAGACGATGCCCATGAGGATGACCCAGCCGAGGTCGACGTGCAGCAGACCGGCCGCGGCCACCGGGCCGGGGTGCGGGGGCAGGAACGCGTGGGTGACGGAGAGGCCCGCGAGCAGGGGCAGACAGTAGAGCAGGATCGACTTGCCCGAGCGCTTGGCGGCGGCGTAGACGATCGGTGCCAGGACGAAGATGCCCACGTCGAAGAAGACCGGGATACCGAAGATCAGGCCCGTGAGGCCCATGGCGAGGGGGGCGCGCTTCTCGCCGAAGAGGTTGAGGAGGCGACTCGCCAGTACCTCCGCGCCGCCGCTGACTTCGAGGATCGCGCCGAGCATGGTGCCCAGGCCGATGATGATCGCGACATGGCCGAGGATGCCTCCCATGCCGGACTCGATCGTGGAGACGGCGTCCGACTTCTGGACCGTGCCGAAGAGTTCGGTGACCGACAGGCCGGCCGCCAGGCCGACGGCTATGGAGACCGCGAGCAGCGCGACGAACGGCTGGAGTCTCATCTTGATGATGAGGAACAGCAGGAGCCCGATACCGAGGGCGGCGGTGAGCAGCAGTCCGGCCGTGCCGTCCACGAGGAGGAGCAGGCCTCCGGTGTGGGGTGGGGTCTCGGCAGGGGCGGACGCGGCGAGCGGAAGGGACATTCGGGGGTCCTCTACGTAAATGCATGGAGTTTCGGGGTAGGGGGGAGCGCGGCGCGGCGCACCCGGGGCGGCGCGCCCGAGGAAGCGAGGGGGGGGGAGGGAAGCCCAGGACGGCCAGCCC
>NZ_JBHUQX010000297.1:0-11923 GCF_042674225.1 Streptomyces sp. NPDC056948 | reverse complement strand
GCCACCGCCTTCTCGGCGACCGCCGGCTCATCGACGACCGTCGGCTCTTCCGTGACAGCCGCCTTCTCGGCGACCGCCGGCTCATCGACGACCGTCGGCTCTTCCGTGACAGCCGCCTTCTCCGCGGCCGTCGGCTCCTCGGCGACCGTCGGCTCTTCCGCGACAGCCGCCTTCTCCGCAGCCGCCGGCTTCTCGGCGACCGTCGACTCCTCGACAACCGCCGGCTTCTCGGCGACCGTCGACTCCTCGACAACCGCCGGCTCCTCCGCGACCGCCGCCTTCTTTGTGGCCTCCGCAACCGCCGGTTCCTCGGTGTCCTGGGCCTCCTCCGTCTCCGCAGAGCGCGTCGGACGAGGGACCGCCGCCACCTTGTCGAAGGCCTCGGAGACCAGGTCGTGTTCGTTGGGGGAGGAGGTGCGGGGTTCGGGGACGCTTGCTGTGGGGGAGGGGGTCTGGCGTTCGCCGGAGGCGGTCGGGGGCTCCTGGGCGGGTACCTGGCCCCGGGGCGTCGATGTGTCGGCCGGCGGCGTTGCCGTCGGCTCCTCCGTGGTCGTCGTCGGCCGCGCCGCACCCTCCGCCTCGGCGGTCCGTGCCTTGCGTGACCGTCCGAACGCGTTCCGCAAGAGAGTGAGAATGCCCATGTGCGCGCAACCCTTCGCGTGAGTTGAAGCCCGTCAATCCCTGGCCAGGACGGACACGTAAGGTTAGCGGCCCTCCTGTGTGATCTTGGGCAGGGTCGGGTGTGCGAGGTCCTCGCTGTCAAGGGGGACATCCGGCCTGCCAAGGTGACGCGGTGCTGAATCGCCGCAACTGCCGCACGGCCGCCGCAGGTTCACCCGCAGTTCATCCAGGCGCCCGGCTCCCGCACATATGCGCTCCTACGGTCACGCTGACACCAAGGGCATCCAAGGAGAGAGCAAAGTGCGAAAGCTGCTGCCGTTGATCGGAACGCCGTCCGGTTCGCACCCTGGCGGGCGCTCCGCCATGACCTGTCGTTTCCGGTGTGGTGACGCCTGCTTCCACGAGGTGCCCAACACCAGCTCCAACGAGTACGTCGGTGATGTGATCGCCGGTGCGATCGGCCGCCGGTCGATGATGCGGGCCGCGGCCGTGGTGACCGTGGCCGCCGCGGGGGCGGGTGCCGTGGGCGTCGGGCAGGCGCAGCCTGCCGGTGCGGCACCGGCATCGGCATCGGGATCGGTGCCGGGAACGGCATCGGCAGCGGACGCCGCCGCCGCGGCTGCCCGGCGTAAACACAAGGGCGCTCGCGGGCTGCGCTTCGCGTCGGTCGCGCCCAACACCACCGACGCCGTGACCGTGCCGGACGGGTACGGGCAGAACGTCGTCATCCGCTGGGGCGAGCCCATCCTGCGCGGGGCGCCCGCCTTCGACCCGGAGAAGCAGACCGCCAAGGCGCAGGCCGGGCAGTTCGGGTACAACTGCGACTTTCTCGCCCTGCTGCCGTTGCCCGGGGAGCGGAACCGGCAGCTTCTCGTCGCCAATCACGAGTACACGGACGAGGTGCTCATGTTCCGCGGCTACGACGCCGCCAACCCCACCCGTGAGCAGGCCGAGATCGCCTGGGCTGCCCATGGGCTGTCCGCCGTCGTCGTGGAAGGGGATCGGAAGACCGGGAAGCTCACCGCCGTCTCGCGGCATCAGCTCAACCGGCGCGTCACCGTCACCACCGAGTTCCGGCTGACCGGGCCCGTCGCCGGGTCGGAGCTCGTGAGGACCTCCGCGGACCCGACCGGCACCAAGGTGTTCGGCACCCTCAACAACTGCTCGGGCGGTGTCACCCCGTGGGGCACGACCCTGCACGGCGAGGAGAACTTCAACCAGTACTTCGGCAACGCGAGCCGGGCCACCGACAAGCGGTACGGCATCGGCACCGGGGCCACCGAGCGGAAGTGGGAGCGGTTCGACAAGCGGTTCGATGTCGCCCAGGAGCCGAACGAGGTGCACCGGTTCGGGTATGTGGTCGAGTTCGATCCCTATGACCCGGATTCGACGCCTCGCAAGCACACCGCGCTCGGGCGGTTCAAGCACGAGGCCGCGACCGTGCGGCTCACGCAGGACGGGCGGCCCGTCGTGTACTCCGGTGACGACGAGCGGTTCGACTACTTCTACAAGTTCGTCGGCAGCAAGCGGATGCGCCACGGGTCCTCGCGTGCCGTGCGCGAGCACAACCTCTCGCTGCTCGACGAGGGGACGCTGTACGTCGCCAAGCTCACCGGTGACTCCCCCGCCCTCGAGATCGACGGCACGGGCAAGCTGCCCGGCGACGGTGAGTTCGACGGGAGCGGGCAGTGGATCCCGCTGGCCACCGCCACCGCGAAGGGTGCCGTCTCGCACGTGGACGGGATGACCGCGGAGGAGGTGTTCGTCTTCACCCGGCTCGCCGGTGACAAGGTGGGCGCCACCAAGATGGATCGGCCCGAGGACATCGAGCCCAACCCGGTGACCGGCAAGGTGTACGTCGCGCTGACGAACAACACCAACCGTGGTGTCGGCTCCAACGCCAAGGCGGACGAGGCCAACCCGCGCCACGCCAACAAGCACGGGCACGTGCTGGAGCTCACCGAGCGCTGGAACCGGCCGGAGAGCACGAAGTTCGCCTGGTCGCTGTTCCTGGTCGCCGGTGACCCGGACGACCCGGCGACGTACTTCGCCGGGTTCCCGAAGGACGGCGTCAGCCCGATCTCCTGCCCGGACAACGTCGCCTTCGACCCCTACGGCAACCTGTGGATGTCCACCGACGGCGCCCAGCTCGGCTCGCACGACGGCCTGTTCGGCGTGGCGACCCGGGGCGAGCGGCGCGGTGAGCTCAAGCAGTTCCTGACCGTGCCGAAGGGCGCCGAGACCTGCGGTCCGATCATCCAGGACCGGCGCGTCCTCGTCGCCGTGCAGCACCCGGGCGAGATCGACGGCGCGTCCGTGGAGAAGCCGGCCAGCACCTGGCCCGACGGGCCCGGGAAGTACGTCCGGCCGGCGGTCGTGGCCGTGTGGCGCGCGGACGGCTCCGACATCGGCGTCTGAGCCGCCGCACGTTCAGGAGGATCAGGGGAGGGCCGGGCTCGGCGGTCGGTGCGGTCCGTCGGGTACCGGCCACTCCCGGGCCGGCCACTCCCGGTACGCCGGTGCCTGCCGCGCCACCTCCCCGTAGGCCTCCTCCAGCGCGGGGTAGACGCGGGCCAGGGCCGTCTCCGTACGAGCCGCGACGAGCAGCCGTACGCCGAGAGGGTCGCCTTTGAGACGTCGTACCGCCATGTCGGGGCGGGGGGTGCGGGTCGGCTGGCACACGGTGACCACCTCGCCGGTCGCGACCAGGGCGTCGGCCGTGTGGTAGTCGCCGTGCAGCACGTGCGGGCTGACGTCGGCGGCCCGGAACATCCGCTGGACGGCGTCCCATTCGCCGTCGACCGTGGGGTCGATCATCCAGCGGTCGCCGGCCAGGTCGCTCAGGTCGACCTCGGGTTTTCCGGCCGCCGGATGGTCGACGGGCAGTGACACGCACTGCGGCTCGCGTTCGACCAGGACACGCAGCCGGAGTTCCGCGGGGATACGCAGCGGGCAGCCCTCCACCTCGTGCACGAAGGCGACGTCGAGCTGGCCGTCCACGACCATGCGGAGCAGGGCGTTGGCGGAGACGTTCATATGGAGGGTCGGGTTCTGGCCGTGCGTGCGCAGGCGGCGCAGCCAGCCCGCCAGGGCCTTGCTCGCCGTCGAGCCGATACGGAGCTCGGTGCCGCCGGCCGCCGCCGCCCTCGTCTCGACCACCAGCAGCTGCATCTCGGCCAGCAGGGGACGGGCGCGGCTCAGGACCAGGCGGCCCAGCGGGGTGGGGCGACAGCCGGTGTGGGCGCGCAGGAACAGCGGGCCGCCGAGCTCCTGCTCGATGCGGCGCAGTTGTGTGCTCAACGATGGCTGGGCAACGCCCAGGTGCCGGGCGGCACGGTGCAGACTGCCGGTGTCGGCTATGGCGCACAGCGCGCGGAGGTGCCTCACCTCGAGCTCCATGCTCCGTGAGGCTAAAGCGGAATCGCTTCGCTAACCAGCCACATAATTCACCGCTAAAGCATGTGAATTGGGCAGCCAATAGTTCTGTCCTATCCCTGGTTGCCATCATCACAGGCGCCGCACAGGCATCGAGACTCACCGGTGACGACTCACCCCCACCAAGGAGTCTCGATGCGAAAGTCCATGTCCTCACTGGCCGTTCTCGGTCTCGGCCTCGCGACGGTCGGCTTCGGTACAGCGGTTCCCGCCGCTGCTTCCCCGGTCGCGGCCCCGCACGCCGGGTACGTCGCCAAGTCCGCCGACTCGGACGCCAGTAAGGCGTTCTTCCAGGCCGTCCTGAAGTCGGTCGCCGAGAAGCGTGCCGCGAACCCGAGTGCCACCGCGGCCGTCACCGTCGTCTACGACGCGTCCCGCGCGCCGACGTTCAGCTCCCAGATAGCGCGCAGCACCCAGATATGGAACGGCGCGGTGTCGAACGTGAAGCTCCAGTCGGGGTCCGCCTCGTCCGCCGACTTCAGCTACAGAGAGGGCAACGACTCCCGAGGCTCGTACGCCTCGACCGACGGGCACGGCAGCGGCTACATCTTCCTCGACTACAGGCAGAACCAGCAGTACGACTCCACGCGGGTCACCGCCCACGAGACCGGCCACGTCCTCGGTCTGCCCGACCACTACTCGGGCCCGTGCAGCGAGCTGATGTCCGGTGGCGGGCCCGGCACGTCCTGCACCAACGCCAACCCGGACGCCAATGAGCGGGCCCGGGTGAACCAGCTCTGGGCCAACGGCTTCGCGGCGGCGATGGACAAGGCCCTGGAGAAGTCCGGCCGCTAGGACCCGCCGGACCCACCGGACCCAGGGCGCTGATGAAGCGTCAGTTCAGTGATCACCGACCGATGATCCGTGTCGGCCAACTTCAGCACGCGGGTGTCGCGGGCCGCGAAGTCCCGCGACACCAGCACATGGTCGATCTGGGCGCCGAGCGTCGGCGCGGTCAGGGTCGGCCAGGTGGCCGTGCGGTCGGCGCCGTCCAGGCGGGCGGCGTCGCGCAGTCCGGTGTCGAGGATGCGGCGGAAGGCGGCGTGGTCCTGGGAGGCGTTGAAGTCGCCGGCCAGGACGAGCGGGGTGTCGCGGCCGGTGGCGGCCGCGGCGCGCAGGGCGCCGAGCTCCCGCTTCCAGAGGCCCACCTGCCCGGGCAGCGGGGGCATGGGGTGGGCGAGCTGGAGCCGTACGGCGTGCCCGTCCACGTCGGCGATCGCCCCGGGCATGCCCATGGTGCCGCGGACGCCCTCGGTGGGCCGGAGCGGGAAGCGGCTGAGGATGGCGGAGCCCTCGGAGCCGCCGCCCTCGACGGCACGGCGGTGCGGGTAGTCCTGCGAGAGGTCCTTCTTCAGCCGCGCGTCACACTCGTAGTCGCACTCCTGGACGAAGACGATGTCCGGTTTCTCGCGGCGGACGGCGGCGACCAGGGAGCCGGTGCCCTGCCCGAACTCGACGTTCGAGGTCAGCACGCGCAGGTCGGCCACCGGGCGGCCGGCGGGGTCGTCGACCTTGCCGTACGGCTCGATGAACCAGGCCAGCAGGCCGAGCACGGCGACTCCCCAGGCCGTTCCGAACCACCAGCGGGACCGCAGGGTGAGCAGCAGCGCCAGGCCGGTGGGCGCGAGCAGCCAGGGGAGGAAGGCGAGGAGCTGCGGGACGGGTGTGTTGCCGTCGCTGTCGGCGGTCCGGAAGCCGACGACCACGCTCACCCCCGCGAGCAGCAGGCCGGCGAACCACGCGCCGCACCCCCGTCCGGGCGGGCGGTGCTCCGGCCCGTCGTCCGTGGCGGTCCACTCGGCAGCGGCGGTGTTCACAGGCCGGCCTTCCGTTCGCGGGGTGGTTCGCCCGCATCCTCCCTCAAAGACGGGGTGGCGCGGAGGAAGGTTGCCGAGCGTCGACCCGGGCCAGGAACTCCCCCAGCGCCTGATCGAACACGTCCCGGCGTTCCAGATTCGGCATGTGGGCCGCGCCGTCGATGATGTGCAGCGCCGAGTCCGGGAGCGCCGCGTGCATGGCCAGGGCGTCGGAGACCGGTGTGAAGGTGTCGTCCGCTCCCACGACGACCAGGGCCGGGACGGAGACACGGGTCAGCAGGTCGTCGTAGCCGGGGCGCCGGGCGCGGGCGCGCAGGGCGGCGGCTGCGCCCTCGGGAGCGGTGGCGGTCATCATGCCGTGGACGTGTGCCTTGACCTCGGCGGGGGCGTACGGGGCGACCATCCGCTCCAGGACCTCGTCGGCGTAGCCGCGCATGCCCTCCGCCAGGAGGCGGTCCGCCATGGCGTCGCGGGTGCGGACGCCCTCCGGGGTCTCCGCCGACGGGAAGGTGTCCGCGAGGACCAGGCCGCTGACGCGCTCGGGGAACAGGCGGTAGCAGTCCATCGCGATCTGGCCGCCCATCGACAGGCCCGCGAGGACGAACGACTCCACCTTCAGCTCGTCCAGCAGGGCTTCGATGTCCCGGGCGAAGCCGGAGAAGTCCGTGAGCGCGGGGGTGACGGGAGAGGCGCCGTAACCGCGCAGGTCGGGGGCGATGACCCGGCGGTCCGCCGAGAACGTCTCGAGCTGGGGGGCCCACATCGTGCGGTCGAAGGGGTGGCCGTGGACGAGAACCAGGGGAACCTTGGGGACAAGCGGCTGCCGGGCGGTCACGGGGCCTTTGTCCTCGTATGCGAGGAAGGGTGCCATGGAGACGACCCTAGGCCGCCCAACTACTCGGTGCAATAAGATCTTTGCTCTCGGTGCAATCCAAGGGGGAGGCCGACCGATGGGTGACTACCGACTGATCGCCGACAGGATCGCCGACGACATCGCCACCGGACGGCTCCGGCCCGGTCAACGGCTGCCGCCGCAACGGGCGTTCGCGCGGCGCCGCGGGATCGCCCCGTCGACGGCAGGCCGGGTGTACAGCGAACTCGTACGGCGCGGCCTGGTCGTCGGCGAGGTCGGGCGCGGCACCTTCGTACGGGCCGGACCGACGGGACCGGCGGGGCAGGCGCTCGCCGAGCCCGGCCCGGCCGACGCCCCCGTCAACCTGGAGCTCAACTACCCCAGCGCGCCCGGCCAGCCGGAGCTGCTCGCCCCCGTCCTCGCGCCCCTGCTGCGCCCCGACGTGCTGGCCGAGGCCCTGCTGCCGGCCGCCGCCACCGGCACCCCGCAGGCCCGGGAGGCCGCGGCCGCCCTCCTCACCACGCCCGGCTGGCGCCCTGCCCCCGACCGGCTGCTGTTCACCGGCAACGCCCGCCAGGCCATCGCTGCCGTCCTGGCCTCCCTGGTCCGGCCGGGCGGCCGGGTCGGCGTGGAGCAGCTCACGTATCCGCTGGTCAAGGAGATCGCGGCCCGGCTGGGCATCACCCTGGTGCCGCTGGCCGGTGACACGGCCGGGCTGCTCCCGGAGGCCGTCGCGGCCGCGCACCGTACGGCACCCCTGTCCGCCCTGTACGTGCAGCCGACGCTGCACAATCCGACGTCCCTGACGACGAGCCGGACACGGCGGCTGCAACTCGCCCAGTTGATCCACCACTTGAACCTCCCGATCGTGGAGGACCGCATCTGGTCCTTCCTGCACGGGTCGGGTGAGCGGCACGGGGCCGGTGATCCCCTCGCCGCCCATGCCCCGGCCCTCGCCCATGTCGTCGACGGGCTCTCCAAGCGGGTCGCCCCCGGGCTCACCGTCGGGTTCCTCGTCGTGCCGCCGCAGCGGGTCGCCGCCGTGGCCGACGCCGTGCGGTCGGGCGGCTGGAACGCGGGGCGGTTCGCGCTGGAGGCGGCCGTGCGCTGGGCCGCGGAGGGGACGGTGGCACGGCTGGTCGAGGCCAAGCGCGCCGACGCGGTGCGGCGGCAGCGGATCCTCGCCGAGGAACTCGCCGGCTTCGCCGTACGGTCCGACCCGCGCGCCTACTTCGCCTGGTGGGAGCTGCCCGCCCCCTGGCGCGCCGACACCTTCACGGCCGCCGCCGCGGCCCACGGCATCGCCGTCACGCCGGGCCCCGCCTTCGCGGTCGCCCCCGGCCACACCCCCGACGCCGTCAGGCTCGGGCTCGCGTCGGCTCCGGAGGGGGATCTGCGGCGGGCGCTGCGGACGCTCGCCCGCGTCGCCGCGCGGCGAGGCACCGGCCTGTGAGCCACGAGCCGAGCGCCACCGTCAGGCCGAGGACGAGCAGCAGCCAGGACACGGTGCGCAGGGTGGTCGTGAGGGCGTCGTAGACCGCGCCCGCCGCCGGTCGGTGGAGTGCGTCGGGCAGGTCGGCGAGGGTGAGGCGGCGGCCGATCGCGACGGCGAGGACCAGCAGCCCGCCGCCCAGGGCCGTGCCGAGGCCGAGGGCGGTGACCGCACGGCGGCGGCAGGCGGCGACGGCGATCCCGGCGACGGCCAGGACGGCGGCGGCGAGCGGCAGCCAGAAGGCGGCGGTGTCCAGCACGTGGTATCCCCTGCGCAGTCGGTCCACGTCCCCGGCCGGGAGCACCGGGACCCGGGCGTGTGTGACCGGGATGCGATGGGCGAACGACACGTGGTCGTCCTCGAGTTGGCGTTTGACCCGGGCGACGACCGGCGCGAGGTCGACGGTGACCTCGGCCGCGTGCGCCTTGTCGTCGCGTAGGGCGTGCAGCACGGCGGCGTGGACGGCCTGGTTCGCCGCGTCCCAGGCGGCGCGGAACGCCTCGGTGCGGGTGAAGGAACGCGCCGCGTCGTGCACGAAGGGCCCGACCGCGCCGCGCAGGGAGCCGGTGTCGAGCTCGTGCCCGGCCTCCCGCATGATGCCGTCCCCGACGGCGTCCGCGACCGCGAGCTGCACATCCGGGTCGGCGGCGAGCGGCGCCATCGTACGGACGTAGCGGCTCGTGTCGGTCAGCCCGTGCGCCGCCCAGGACGCGAGCGCCCCGAACGGCACGAGCAGGCACGCGAGGACCAGCAGAACGGCCGACAGGGCGTTCCGCAGTCGTGGGGGCGCCTGCTCGGGTACGGGCGCCCGGTCGAGCTCGGGCACCCCTCCAGGCAAGCCGCCACGGGCCCGCCGCGCGCGCGGTGTGACTGCAATCGGCCGCACAAGTCAAGCCGAAAGGGCGCACCCACGGGACGACCGGACCCGGTCAGCCGATGCGGCGGCCCGTGGCGTCCTCGTGCGTGTAGTAGCGGTAGAACATGGTCAGCAGGACGCCCGCCCCGGCCGCCATGCCCAGCCACATGGACCACAGCACGGACAGGCCGGACTGGCTGATGAGGAAGCCGGTCGCACAGCCCGTGAAGGCGAACCAGAGCGCCGCGTGCAGTTCGCGTCGCAGCATCGGGCCGAGTTGCCACACGGCGGCGAACAGCACGGCGAACACGAGCGCGGTGACGAAGCCGAACAGCAGGTTCCAGCCCGTGATGGGCCCGCCGTAGCGCCGGTTGGCCGCGGCCCAGTAGCCGTAGACGAGCCCGAGGGCGACGGGCACCGCGACCTTCGCCATGGCGTGGGCGCGCGGGCTGAAGACATCGGGTGTACGGCGCCGTAGGGCCACCTCGCGTGAGGCGGGTGCCGCATGAGCCATGAGAGCGCTCCTCTCTCCCTGCCCCTGCCTACCAGGGCACACCTGCGGGGGGCCGCTGGCAAGTCGGGGGGCGAACCACCCGAAGGCGGACGTTTGCGGTCCTGATCGCCCCCTTTGCAGCCGCAGAGGTTACGGTGCTGCCGTACGTGATCGACCGGGGGAGGGGAAGAGATGCCCGGAACCGTGCTGCTGCTGGCGGCCTCGCCGCTGGGCAAGGGGCGCCTGGTGGACGCCGCCTCCGTGCTCCCCGTCCTCGCCGCCGTGCCGCCCCATGTGCTGTCCGGGACGGACACCGCGAACGTCGTGGAACTCGCCGACCCGCTGGAGCCGCAGGCCGTCCTCACCCGGCTCCGCGCCGCCGCCACGGCCCCCGGCCCGCTCACCGTGTACGTCACCGGACAGCTCCAGCTCGACCGCAAGCAGCGCCTGCCGCATCTCGCGCTGGCCCGCACCACGGCCCCGACCGTGCGCTACACGGCCTTCCCCTGGCACTGGTTCCGGGAGGAACTGCGGCTCAGACCCGCCGGGGCGACCACGCTCGTGCTCGACCTGCACGCGGACGCCGAGACCTGGGAGCTGCTGCTGAGCACCCCCCTGGACTCGGGCCGCGGCACCGCCGTCCACGGGCGCATCGCACCACCGCCGTCCCGGCGCACGGTCGCCGCACCGGCGTACATGAAGGCCGTGGCGACGATCCTGCGCAGCGGGTTCCGCCCGCCGCCGGAACAGTTGCACCAGCAGGCGCTGGCCCGGATCGCGCAGGAGAGCGCCGGCCGGGACATCGTGGTGAGCGAGCGGGGGCCGGTGAGCGGCGATCCGCACACCGCCATCACCGCCGCCGTCCAGTCCGGCCGGCACCAGGACGCGGACGCGCTCGCCGCCCGGCACGAGCAGGCCGCCGTGGTTGCGCACGGACCCGCCTCCGAAGAGGCCCTGCACTGGGCCGAGGTACGGGCCGACCTGGCGATGTTCGCCGGGGACGCGGCCCGGAGCTGCCGCACCTGGCTGTCGGTGGCCACCGCCCGGCTGAACGCCGGGCAGGCGGTGGACGCGCCCGCCGTCGAGTCGGCCGTCGACCGGGCCCACCACCAGTGGGGCCAGATATCCGACTCCGCGCAGGCACGTGAACTGGGGTTCGGACTCGCCGAGTTGCGCGGCCGGGTGCCCGGGCGGCGCGAGGGGGCCCTGGACCACGTCCAGCGGCAGCTTCGCCAGCTTCAGACCCAGGGCTGAGCCGCGTGCGCCGTGTGCGCGTGGCGTGAAAGGGGCGTGCAATCGCTTTCGCGGGTCGTGTCAAAGGTCTGCCCCGGGGGCCTGACCCGGTGTCATGATGTCGGGTATGACAGAGGGGGACGAAGTGGCTGTCTTAGGCGTACGCGTCCGGCTGGGTGACGGCGCGACCGTGGACGATGTCAGAGCCCTGCGGGCATGGCTGGAACGGGACGAGCCGCTGGAGCAGTTGCTCTCCGCCGGGAAGCTGCGTATCGAGGAGCGGACCAGCACGGACGGGCCCAAGGGGCGTCTGGGGCCCGACATCGAGCTCGTCCTCCAACTGCTCGGTGACCTCGCGACGGTCGTGGCGCTGACCGAGTACACCAACCGCGCGGTGAAGACCTGGAAGAACAACCGCCGCAGGCTCCACGGCGGCGAACCCGAATCGGAGATCCGTCCGCTGGGCTCCGACGGCGAGTAGCCCGGTGACCCGCTTCGACCCGCGCGGCCGAGCGAACCGGGCGCTGCTCGTCGGCGTGTCCGAGTACGACCACACAGCGCCGGATCCGCAGGGCGTGACCGGCCAGCTCCCCGCCGTGCGACACAACCGGAAGACACTTCAGGACGCCCTGAACCGCAGCGGGGTGTTCGGCGCGGGCGAGGTCAGGGTGCTGGCCTCACCGTCCGAGGAGGACTTCACGGGCGAGCTGCGAGGCGCCGTGCGCGAGGCCGAGGGCCTGCTGCTGCTCTACTTCGCCGGGCATGCCGTCGTGAACACGTCCGGCGGCGAGCTGCACCTCCAGATGCGCACCGCGCGGGTCGTCGCGGGCGGGCTGCCCGGCGCGGTGAGTTTCGCCCAGGTGCTGGGCGAGATCTGCGTCGCCCAGAGCCGCGCCGAGAAGGTGCTGGTGATCCTGGACTGCTGCTACGCGGGCCACGCGGCGGGGGTCTGGCACCGCTTCCCCGATCCGGAGGGGAACAAGGAGAAGGTCCTGCTCCTGATGAGCGTCCAGCCCAACCGCTGCATCCTGGGCGGGGACGCCGACGTCGCGACGCCGTTCACCCGGGAGGTGGCGGAGGTTCTCGCCGGGGGCGGGGAGGTGTCGCTCTCGGAGCTGTATGC
>NZ_JBHUQX010000296.1:0-11940 GCF_042674225.1 Streptomyces sp. NPDC056948 | reverse complement strand
ATCGCAAAGGATCCCGCGGGGTCCGACGGGAGGCGGTTCGTCGATCGGGCGCTGCCACAGGAGGGGGGTGGCACACCCGGCCGCGCCGCCCGCGGAACGCGGTCAGTGCTCGCGCGGGGCGGGCACTACCCGTTCCACCTCGGGGTGGACCGTGAGGAGTTGGCGCATCGCCGTCTCGGCCGCGGCTCCGTCACCGGCGGCGAGGGCGTCGCAGATGCGGCCGTGGTGCCCCAGCGACGCCTCGTTAGGCCGGTCACAGCCCGTGACCGGACCGCCCGAGACCTGGAGGGCCGCGGACACGATCCCCGACAGGTGCTCCAGCATGCGGTTGCCCGCGACCTGGATGAGCAGGGAGTGGAACTCGGAGTCGGCGCGGGAGAACGTGAGCGCATCCCCCTGGGCCATCGCGTGCCCCATGATCTCGACCATGTCCCCCAGGCGCTGCTGGACGTCCTCGCGCCCGTGGCCGGCGGCGAGGCGGGCGGCGAGCGGCTCGATCGTCCAGCGCAGCTCGCTCAGCTCGCGGCGCTGGTCGTCGCGCTGCGGCCCGAAGGCCCGCCACTCGATGATGTCCGGGTCGAGGAGGTTCCAGTCGCTGACCGGGCGCACACGCGTGCCGACGTTCGGGCGGGCGCTCACCAGGCCTTTGGCTTCCAGGACGCGGAGCGACTCGCGGACGACGGTGCGGGAGACCTCGAAGCGCTGGCCGATCTCCTCGGGCACCAGCGGGCGGTCGGCGCCCAGGTCGCCGGAGACGATCATCTGACCCAGTTGCTGGACGAGTTGGCCGTGCAGCCCGCGTCCGCGGCTGCCCGCGGCGCGTCGGCCCACACGGCCCAGCTCAGGGTCCGCGCCGTCCCAGGCAGAGGCCCCGACGCGGTCGACGGCGGGCGCCTCGGCGTACGGGTAGCGGTCGAGTTCGCCCGGGCTCGCGAGGCCGGAGTCAGCGGAGCGGGCGGCGGTCATCATGGTGTGCGCAAGGGTACTCACGCATCCTTTGTCGGCGCCGTCTCCAACTCCCTTGAGGTCTTTGGTGAAAAGCACACGAAAGGGTGATCGCTCACCCCGTCGCAATTGACGCCTTATCGGAAAGAAATGGGCGTTCTGCGGGGAGTTGTGCGCATGGCTGGACGGGGGGTTACGGACAGTCGTCACCGGAATCTGCTCCGCAGGGTGGTGAGCAGGTACGCGCAGAGCAGCGCGGTCAGCGACAACGTCATTGCGCCGCCGACGGGTTGGGACAGCACTCCGAGCGCGGCTTCCAGGTAACGCTCTCCCCCGAAGGGCCACCGCGGTACGAGGACCTCTCGCAGCCGCACGGGCAGTCCGGCCGCGGTTCGAACGGACGGTCCGTCCAGGACCTTGTGCACGAGGGGTACGACGAGGAGGGGTACGGCGGCCACCGCGGCGAGGCCGGCCGTGGTGGACCGGAAGACTCCGGCGGCCAGTACGCCGGCCCAGGCACAGCCGATGACGAGCCCGATCCAACTCGTACTCAGCGGCAGCCAGTCGGCGGGAACCTGCGCGAGCTCCCGTCCGTAGACGAGATAGAGCACCTCGGCGTCGCAGCCGACGGTGAGGACGGCCAGCGCCAGCGCGGTGGCCGAGGCGACGAGCAGTTTGGCGGCCAGCAGCCCCAGCCGGCGGGGCACGGTGCCGCGGTCCGCGGCCAGGGCAGGGTGGCGGAACTCGTCACCGAAGGCCAGCGCGCCGAGCAGTCCCGCACCGAGCGCCGCGGGCGGCAGGGGCAGCTCCCGCGGCCAGGCGGCCAGCAGGCGCGGCTGCGGGGTGTGCCCGATACGGGCGAGCGCGACGGCGGTGACGGCGGACACGACGAGCACCACGGCCCCGGTGAGAAAGCCGGTGCCGATCCCGGCGGCACGGCGGATCTCGTAGCGGAGGGGGCGGAGCGGGCTGGGGGCCTGGCGGACGGAGATGGGGGGCGGCAGAGGCGGCAGCGCGTCGAGGGTGCGAGCCATGCCGCGGGCTTCGACGGGGTGCGGCGCAGGGCGTGGGGAGGATGTGGCCTGGGGAGGGGCGGTGGTATTGCCCAAGTGGCCGGTCTCGGGCACATCTGGGGGCTCGTGGGGGTCGACGGCGGGCTCCGCATGGCCGGAGGCGTGCGACGGCCCGTCGGCGGCTGGCTCCGGTGCGTCAGCGGTCGGCCGCAGTTCGAGGGTGGGTCGCGGCTCACAGGAGGGTGTGGGCGTCTCCTCCTGAGGAGAGACGACGGCATTGCATGGGTGGCCGACCGAGGGCGCGTCCGGACGCTCGCGGGGGGCGACGGCGGGCTCCGCATGGCCGGAGGCGTGCAACGGCCCGTCGGCGGCTGGTCCTGGTACGTCGGCGGCAGGCTTCAGCTCGAGGGTGGGTCGCGGCTCAGGGGCGGTGGCCACGGGGTCCGCTGTGGTGGGCGTCGATGCATCGAGGGAGGGCTTTGGCTCACCGCCCCGGGGCGCGAAGGCTGGCCAGAGGGCGTTGGTGACGTGCCTCGGCTGGGCAGGGACTCGCTCCGGCTCGACGCTGGCGCTCTCCGGCTCGGCGCTGTCGTGATCCGGCTTGTCGACGGACGTTCGCTCGCTGTGCGGCACACCCGGCTGCACAGCTCCCGCACCGGGGCCCATGTCGCCGATCTCGTCGGCGAGTTGGTGGACGACGATGCCGTGGCGGAACGCGATCTCCCCGACGTCCGCGCAAGTACTGCCGTACACGGAGAGGCGGTTGTCGCCCTCTCGTACGACTTCGACGGAGCGCTGCGCGGTGCGGGCCTGCTTGGCCAGGAGAGCCGCCAGACGGGCCGCGTGCGGGCTGCGTACGGCTACACGGGGACGCAGGCGGGTGCGCGAGAACTCCACGGCCTCCTGGTCGGCCACGAGTCTGCCCTGCTCCAGCGTGACGACCTGGTCGGCGGTGCGCGCGGCCTCCTTGGGGTCGGCCGTGGTGAACAGGACCGTGCCGCCATGGCCGGCGTGTGCGCGAAGCATGCCGTGCAGCCAGATGCCCTCGCGGACGGAGAGCCCGTCGGCCGGGCCGTCGAGGACGAGGGTGTGCGGGTCGGCCAGGAGGACACAGGCCAGCCCGAGGCGGCGGTCCATGCCGCGCGAGAGGGCACCGAGGCGTTCGTCGCGCAGACTCACGAGTCCGACCGCCTCGAGAACTTCGTCAGCGCGCCGGACCGGAACCCCCGCGGCGGCACACAGCATGCGCAGATGGCCACGGACGGTGCGGGCCGGGTGCCCCGGTACGTCGCCCAGCAGCACGCCGACCTCGCGTGAGGGATGGGCGATGCGATGCAGGGGGCGGCCACGGAAGTAGGTGATGCCACGACCCTGTTGCAGCTCGAGCATGAGCCTGAGGACTGTCGTCTTGCCGGCGCCCGGGGCTCCGAGCAGCGCGGTGACGCGGCCCGCTCGCGCCTCGAAGGAGACGTCGTCGGCCGCGGGCGGAAGCTCTTTGCGAGGGGTGCTGGTCAGTCCGAAGGCCTGGATCACTCACAGCAAGATAGCGCGCTATGTCCGTTTTTTCGGGCAGCGCAAGGCCGTCTCCGGTAGGGCAATCACCCTTGTACGGGCTGCGGGCGGGTCCCGTTCCAGGCCCGGCGTCACACCTCGGGGCGCAGCATCGGCGGGTTGAGGAGCGTCGCGCCACCTGCGCGGAAGAGCTGGGCCGGGCGGCCGCCCTGGCGGGTGGTGGTCCCACCGGTGGGCACAAGGAAGCCCGGGGTGCCCGTGACCTTGCGGTGGAAGTTGCGCGGGTCGAGCGCCACGCCCCACACCGCCTCGTAGACACGACGCAGTTCTCCGACCGTGAACTCGGGCGGGCAGAAGGCTGTGGCCAGCGACGAGTACTCGATCTTGGAGCGGGCTCGCTCCACTCCGTCGGCCAGAATCTGCGCGTGGTCGAAGGCGAGCGGGGCGACCGGCTCGGCGTCACGCCCGTAACCGCCCTGCTGCAGCAGTTCCTCGACCGGAGCCCAGCGCGCGTTGCTGGCGTCGCCGCCCGCTCTGGGCGCGGGCAGGTCGGGAGCCAGGGCGAGGTGGGCGACACTGACGACCCGCATCCTTGGGTCCCGCTTGGGGTCGCCGTAGGTGGCGAGCTGCTCCAGGTGTGCGCCGTTGTCCTGGGCGGGTACGGCCGGGTCGTGGACGCGCAGCCCTGTCTCCTCGGCCAGCTCGCGCGCCGCGGCCTGCGCCAGGTCCTCGTCGGCCCGTACGAAACCGCCGGGGAGCGCCCAACGCCCCTGGAACGGTGGTTCGCCCCTCCGTACCGCCAGCGCGCACAGGGCATGACGACGCACGGTCAGTACGACCAGGTCCACGGTGACGGCGAAGGGCGGAAACGCTGACGGGTCGTAGGGCATGCGGCGATCATAGTCGTCTGCCTGACGATAAACACTCCCTTCGCCGGTCGCTTCGCTTACTGATCCACTTCGGTCGGGTATGGGCTTCACTGTCGATTCCCGTGATCAGGCAGTGATCTGTCCTGGCAGGTCAAGCCCCCAGCTGCAGTCCGTCGGCCGCCTCCTCGACCATGGCGAGGCCGAGCCGGCTGACCCTCACGGAGAACGGGGCGCCCACCACGCGCAGTCCCGTGAGGCCGACCTCGCCCAGGGGTGCGCTGCGCACAGGGCGCAGGGTGACAGTCCCGGCCGGGGCGTCGGGGCGGATGCCGGCGAGCGTGGTGAGCAGCAGGACTCCGGCCGCCGCCGGGGTGGCCGCGGGGCGGCAGGCCGCCGGGTGCGGGAGAGGAGCGCTTCCCTCCGTGCGCTGTTCCCCCGCGTACATCTCGGGGAGGCGATGGGCGAAGGTCTCGGAGGCCTCGAGTACGCCGCGCAGCAGCGAGCTCGCCTCCTTCTCGTAGCCCGCGGCGGCCAGACCGGCGACGGCGAGTGCCGTCTCCTGGATCCGTACGGCCCCGGCGCGGTGGCCGAACGGATTGAATCCCGGTTCCTTCGCGCCCAGTCCACGCAGGCCCCAGCCCGAGTCCATGACGGGACTGCCGAACAGCCGGGCGAGCTTCTCGGTCTGGACCTTGTCGAGCAGGCCGGGTGCCACCGCACCCCCGCCCAGCAGGCCGGTGTCGAGGAGGTGGACGGCGGCCGCGCCCAGGTGAGGAACGGGCCTGCCGTCCGGGGCACGGGCTGCCGCGGGACGGCCGCCCCCGCGGTCGTCGAGCCAGAAGTCCTCGCGGAACGCGGGCCGTAAGACCTGCGCCCATTCCCGGAGTGCCGCTCCTCCGGTACGGCCGCAGGCGTCGAGCAGATCGGCACCGAGCAGTGCGGCACGGTGGGCGTGGGCCTGTGTCTCGCAGCGGATGGGTCCGCCAGGGTGTGGGTCGCGCAGGTACGGGTCGTCGCCCACGGTGGTCCGCAGCCAGGTCAGGCAGCGCTCGGCGGCGGGCAGAAGTTCTTCCGTCTCCTGCTCGCCGAGCCCCCAGCGTCGGGCTTCGGCGAGCAGTACGGGGAAGAGCAGCGTTGCCTCCGTACCGGTGCACTGCGGCGGAAGGTACGGCCCGGCGTCCCTTCTCGGGCCGGGGATCATCCCGGACTGCGGTCCCGGGCCGGTGAGTTGGGTCCGGGCGAGGATCCGCAGCGTTCCCGCTGCCAGGCCGGTGCCGAGCGGCAGGGCCATCCGGGCGGCGACGAGCGCGTCGGCGGGTGCCAGACCGCAGCGCCAGGGTGCCCCGGCCGCGAGATGGGTGTCGGCGGGGTTCGCGGAGTCACGCAGCAAGAGGGCTTGGAGGTCCTCGATGCTCGTCTGCAAAAGGGCGGCGACTCTGGGGTCGTCGCCTTCCGCACACGCCGCAGCCAGGGGGCTGGTCGCGGCGCGGCCCACGGCTCGGAGAGGCCCCGCACCGTCCGGCCGCACCCGCAGTTCCACACTGCTGCTTCCGCCCGGCGGCAGGTCGAGCTCCCACCGCAGCAGCCCGGCCGAGGCCAGGGCGTCCGAGGGAGGCGGTTCGGCCGTCACGGACGCGTTGCCGGTGGGGCAGGACCAGCGCAGGCCGGAGCCGTGAACGCTGGCGGGGAGTTCGGGTCCCGCGGTGCCCGAGGCGATCGAACCGAGGTCGGCCAGGTCCGTTCCCAGAACCACCTCGACCGCCAGGCGCATCGGGCGGGGAGCCGCGCTGTGCAGGGTGATCCGCTCCGTGCCGTCCGCGAAGCGGTTGCGTTCCACGACCACGTCCGGGTCCGGGCCGGCCTGCGGGGACGTGCGGAGCGTGCCCACGAACCTGGCACGGTCGGCCGAGGCCATGCGGGCCTGCACCGCGAGGGGTTCCCGTCCGCCCACGCGGATCTCGCACCGGGAGAGCACACGCCGGCCGCCGCGGTAGAACCCCTCAAGCCCCCGGCCGGTCATCTGCCCTTCCTCCGTCGAGATGGCCAGGCCGGGAAGGGCGACGCAGATCATCGCGGTGTGGGCGGGCGGCAGGTCTGCGGACCAGCGCAGTCCGGGGATCGTGGCACCCCGGGGAGGGGGCGCTTGCCCCGTGGGCGCCGGAGCCCGGCCCTGAGCCGAGGGCGATGCGGGTGAGCCGTATCCCGCCGTGGATCCGCTGCGACGACTCTGGCCCGCCCATCGGGGCGACGAACGGCCAGGGCCCGGCGGCGAGGGGGAGCGAGAGTCCGGTCCGGTGGGCGGCGAGACGTGTGAGGCTCCTCCAGGGAACCTGGGCCCGTAACCGTCGACACGGGCCACTGGTCGCGGAGGGGCGTCCTGGTCCCCCGACCGTGGAGCGCGGGCCCCGGACAGGCCGAGGCCCGGCACGAAGGGATGCAGGGGCCCGTCTGCGGAGCGGCGGTCGCCGGCGGCGGAGGGCTGAGTCGGCTGATGCATGGGAAGGCTTCCTCTGCGCTCTGTGCGCCTCGATCGGGTTCGGCGCCGGTGCCGGAGGACTCCGACGGGGCAGGGGCGGTGCGGCGTCACACCCCGTTCGGGCGTCCGCCACTCAGGTGAACGCCGTGGACGTCCTCCGAGTCACGCCCGTGTCCCGGCCCTTGTGCGTCAAGGCCACCCGGCGACCGGGGTGGCGATGAGTCACTCCTCCCCCTCCGTACCGTGGCCGGGCTGCACGCCTTCCTGACCCGCGTCCCGGCAGGGCATGGCTGCCTTCCGCGAGGTGCGCGCACGCGTGCCGCCCGTGCGCGCACTGCCGGACCGCGCGGGACCCGTCGTCGCACGCTCGGGGCGCATGCCGGCTTCCGCGGCACCGGCAGGGCGCGTGGTGCCTGCCGACTTGCGCCCGAGCGAGGTAGGCGTGCTCGTGTCGCGGCCGGCACGGGTACGGCCGGAGGCGGTGTCGGCAGCACCGGCGGAACGGGAGCGGCGGCGACGGCGTGAGGGCGCCGCTGTGGGCGTGGGCTCGGGGTCGGGCTGTGGCAGCACTGTCTCCCGCCCGACGGCCTCGGCGACGTGCGCACGAATCATGGCGTGGTCGACCACCGCTCGCCCACGGCCTTCGCGCTCCGCTCGCAGGCAGGTACGGATCGACTCCGGGTCGAGGCCTTCGTTGCAAGCCTGGTGCAGGAGACGGGCGAAGAGGTAGTCGGGATCCGCGCCGAGGGCCATTGCGAGGGCTTCCCGGGCCTCCAGTTCATCGCCGGTGGACCATGCGACCCAGCCCGCGAGAGTGAGCGGCGCAGCGGCATGTTCGCCGTAGGGGCCGACGCAACGGCGGGCCAGCGTCCGCCAGAGACGAAGGGCGCGTGCGGCCTCGTCGCCTTCCATCCACTCGGCCGCGCGGTCGCGGGTCGCGCGGTCCTGGAGACCGAGGATCAACCGGGCGGCCTCGTCGTACCCGAGAAGTTCGTCGTCGCGGAGGTCCGCCAGGAGCATGCCGGAGACGGGCCGCGTCTCGGCGAAGCGGTCCAGGACCCTCCCGGCCAGTTCCAGTGTCTCGTCGGCCACGGAGGCGCGGCCCACCTCGTCCAGAAGCCTCGGGACCAGTGCCATGCTGGCGGTGTCGAGGGCACCCTCCTGTTCGAGGGCGGCGGCGTTCTCCCAAGGCAGCAGCCGGGCCCGTAGCTCCCGTAGGGTGCCGCGCACCTGGATCCCCGCGTATGTGGCCGCGGCGGCCAGCACGGAGGTGCCGGGCAGGCCCATGGGGGCTCCCTCGGGTGAGCAGCATGCCGCGTTGTCACAGCAGTACGACCAGTAGCGCCCCTCCGAGATGCACAGCGCCTCGACCACCACCACGTCCCGGGAACCGCACTCGACGCGCAGCCTCTGAGCCAGAGGCCTCAGCCGCTCCATGACCTGCTGCCCGGACTCGCCCTTCTGTGGCTCCTGGCAGAGGAAGGCGACCATCGACTCGGGCCTGGTCCCTCGGCGCTCGCTGCCCTTCACCAGGCCGTGGGCCAGTTGTCCGGCTGCGGACGGCCAGTCGTCCGCGTTGGCGGGGATACCGAGCCGGGCCCGCCCTCCGAACCGTCCGCGTCCGTCCCTGTCGTGCAGGGCGACCAGGACGATGCTGTCCTCGGGGCGGTACCCGAGCAGATACGGCAGGGCATCGGCCAGTTCGGCCGGGGTGCGCAGGGTGACCTGATGCTCGCCGCCGTGACTGTCGTGCGCGGGGCCGGGAACGTGCAGTCCGGTCGCGTCGCCCGTGTTCGGCTCCTGCTTCTGCTGCTCACCGTCCGTGTGCCTGCCCGACGCATCGGGCCCGGTGATGTCGCCGTTCTCGGGGGATCCAGTCGCTTCGCTGTGGTTCGTCATGCGGAGACGATCTCGCGGAATGAGAAGATCCGGTTGACCCTGTGGATAACTTCGATCAGGGACACATCACTAGCAATCTCCCGGCTCTCGCGTCTCCCGGTGCACCGCTCCCGTTGTCACTGCCGTCCTGTTTGATGGAACGCATGGAGCACACGAGTAACGCGGATCTCCGGGCGGCGGCCGACACGGTCCTCGCCCGTCTCGTCGGGGACGCCTCGGGAGCGGCCCGGCTGCGCGAGGACCAGTGGCGGGCGATCGAGGCACTGGTCGCCGACAGACGACGTGCCCTGGTCGTCCAGCGCACGGGCTGGGGCAAGTCCGCGGTCTACTTCGTGGCGACCTCGCTCCTGCGGGCGCGAGGCAGCGGTCCGACGGTGATCGTCTCCCCGCTGCTCGCTCTCATGCGGAACCAGGTCGAGGCGGCGGCCCGGGCCGGCATCCACGCCCGGACCATCAACTCTTCGAACACCGAGGAGTGGGATGCCGTTCAGGACGAGATCACCGCGGGTGAGGTCGACGTCCTGCTGGTCAGTCCGGAGCGGCTCAACAACCCGGACTTCCGGGACCAGGTGCTGCCCCGGCTCGCGGCCGCCACCGGGCTCCTGGTGGTGGACGAGGCCCACTGCATCTCCGACTGGGGCCACGACTTCCGGCCGGACTACCGCCGGCTGCGCACCATGCTCGCCGACCTCCCTCCCGGTGTGCCGGTGCTCGCGACCACGGCCACCGCCAACGCGCGCGTGACGGCCGACGTCGCGGAGCAGCTCGGCACCGGCGGCAGCTCGGACGCCCTCGTGCTGCGGGGCCCGCTGGACCGCGACAGCCTGAGTCTGAGCGTGCTGCGGCTGCCGGACGCCGCGCATCGCATGGCCTGGCTCGCCGAGCACCTCGACGAACTGCCGGGCTCCGGGATCATCTACACACTTACCGTGGCCGCCGCCGAGGAGGTCACCGCCTTCCTCCGGCAGCGCGGGCACACGGTCTCTTCGTATACGGGCAAGACGGAGAACGCCGATCGTCAGCAGGCCGAGGAGGACCTGCTCGCCAACAAGGTGAAGGCGCTGGTCGCCACCTCCGCCCTCGGCATGGGCTTCGACAAGCCCGATCTGGGCTTCGTGGTGCACCTCGGCTCGCCCTCCTCCCCCATCGCCTACTACCAGCAGGTGGGCCGCGCGGGACGCGGTGTGGAGCACGCCGAGGTGCTCCTGCTCCCGGGGAAGGAGGACGAGGCGATCTGGAAGTACTTCGCGTCACTCGCCTTCCCCTCGGAAGACCTGGTGCGCCGCACGCTCGATCTCCTCGCGCACGCGGAGAAGCCCTTGTCGCTGCCCGCTCTGGAGCCCCTCGTGGAACTGCGCCGCTCCCGTCTGGAGACCATGCTCAAGGTCCTCGACGTGGATGGTGCTGTCATGCGGGTCAAGGGCGGCTGGATCTCGACCGGGCGGCCGTGGACGTACGACGCCGAGCGGTACGCGTGGGTGGCGCGTCAGCGGGAGACCGAGCAGCAGGCCATGCGCGCGTACGCCTCGACGACGGACTGCCGCATGGAGTTCCTTCAGCGCCAGCTTGACGACGAGGCCGCCAAGCCGTGCGGTCGCTGCGACAACTGCACGGGCCCGCGCTTCGCCGCCGACACCTCCGAGGAGGCACTCGACGCCGCGCGCGTGGACCTGGGCCGGGCGGGTGCCGAGGTGGAGCCCCGCCGTATGTGGCCCACAGGGCTGCCGGCGATCGGAGTGGACCTCAAGGGACGTATCCCGGCCGGCGAACAGGCCGCGTCGGGACGCGCCTTGGGGCGTCTGTCGGACATCGGGTGGGGCAACCGGCTGCGGCCCCTGTTCGCGCCCCAGGCACCTGACGGGCCCGTTCCGGACGACGTGGCGAAGGCGGTGGTGAGCGTGCTGGCCGACTGGGCCAAGGGTCCCGGCGGCTGGGCTTCTGGCACGTCGGACGCCCAGCCGCGCCCGGTCGGCGTCGTCACTGTGGCGTCCCGCACCCGCCCCGCGTTGATCCACTCGCTGGGAGCGCGCATCGCGGAAGTCGGCCGACTGCCGCTGCTGGGTGCCATCGAGTACACCGTCGACGCGCACCCGGGCTCCCGGAGCAACAGCGCCCAGCGGCTGAAGGCGCTCGACGGCGCTCTGACCGTGCCCCCCGCCCTCGCCTCCGCCTTGGCCGAGGCCCAGGGCCCGGTCCTCCTCGTGGACGACTACACGGAGACCGGGTGGACCCTCGCGGTCGCGGCCCGCATGCTCCGACGCTCCGGTGCGCAAGGGGTGTTGCCGCTCGTGCTGGCCTTGCAGGGCTGACGACCGACGCTCCGGGGCAAGGTGTCCGCCCCGGAGCAACAGGGCTCCCGCCACCTGACCACGTGCGCACACCTCTGGACGCCGCACACCTCCGTGGCGTACGAACGTGTCGTGCTCGAACGCCCCATGGGTGGCCCGGCGGCGCACAGGGTAGGGATATTAGCCGCGCATCATCTGATAACGGTCGGCGGCCTCAATTGCTCGTTGCCGCATTCAAGTTCGACAGGAAGAATTGAAGTCCGCTCCCGCACGGCGCGCCCGCCGATCCGGTAGGGCTTCGCTGCGGTGCGCGCTCCCAGCAATCCGACCTCGCCCGCAGTGTGGGCGCGTAGCCGAAGGGAGGACCGTGACCTTCGGATTCGCTCCGGCCTCGGCAGCGGCGTCGACGTCCGCCGCTTCCGCCAACCGCTTGCTCGAACCCGCGGAATGGGCCGCCGCCGGGATCCCACTGTTGCGCGACCCCCGTGAGGTCGTCAGCGGACTGCACGCCCGGCACCACCCGCAGCCGGCGACCGCTGTCGTCGCCGTGCTCGACCCGGACGAGCGGCTGCGGGCGAGCGCCTCGTTCGTACGCCGCCCGGCCCCGGCCGACGGCTGGATGTTCCGCAACGTGCTGCTCGCGCAGCTACGCCGGGTCATCCCGCACGATCTGCGGCGCCGCACTCCGGTGCGGACCGCGGTGCTGCTCTACTGCCGTGAGGGCGACGCGCGTTGGACGGAGGAGGACGGCGCGTGGATGTGGGGCCTGCGCGACGCCTGCACCCTGCACGGGCTGCGCTGCGGGGCGTACATCACGCTGACGCGTGACGGCTGGCAGGTCCTCGGCGAAGGCCGCGGCGGACGCCGCCCCCACTCGGCCTCGGCACCGGAGCCGTTCGCCACTTCCGAGGCGGCGCCACCGCTGCCGCGCACCGGTG
>NZ_JBHUQX010000295.1:0-11963 GCF_042674225.1 Streptomyces sp. NPDC056948 | reverse complement strand
GTTCGCCGCGTTAGGTAGCCTTCACCCGGAGAACACGGGCGCGACCTTTCACCCGACCGACCGTCAAAAACGGTCCGCAAAGGTGACACAGGACGTAAAAAGGCACAACGACGGAACCTCACGACAGGTTTCACTCAGGCCTCATTGCCCGTCGTGACCTGCCGTGATACACAGAGTGACCATACGATCCTTCGCACACCGTCCGTCGCCTCCCCTAGGGGCCGGCGCGGAACGGTGGCAAGGTATTCGTACGAAACCCGCCAATCAATGACGCCAAGTCGACATCCGACAGCGTCATTGTCGGCGAGAATGAGGCCTGACCTCTGCACGACCGCAGAGGGTGCGGAACTACCCAACAGGGGCGGTGACTTACATGCTCTTTGCGGCCGATAAGGGAGACATCAACACGATCATCGGCGGGATCGCTCCGGACTGGGGCCCCTTCGGCAGCCTGGGCAACGAGGCCAAGGTGATGATCGAGGTCGTGATGGCGGTCGCCATCCTGCTCTGCCTCGGCCTCGCCATCTGGGGCGCGGCGAAGCAACGCATCGGCGCGACGGCCCTCCGGGACACCTTCAGCGCCGAACAGGGCAAGGGCCTCATCATCGCCGGCCTCACAGGAGTCTTCATCATCGGCTCCCTCGGCACGCTGTTCACCATCGTGTACGGCATGGCCGTGTAGCCCGGGCACCGTCCGCCCGGCCGGGCACGCCCGGCTCCCTCTCCATCCCACCCGCCCGTCGTGCCCACCGGCTGAGGTTGCGTTTCCCTGATGTCGAGTCACCACACCGCGCCCGCGCGGGAACCAGCACGGCTACCGTCGTACGAGGAGTATGAGAAGTACGACCGGTACCAAGTGTTTCCGCACGACGTCGAGGGGGCGTACGCGGCATGAGTCTCGGTGACGAGCACGAGGCCTCCGGCGGCTACGGCGGCACGGGCCAGACCCGCACCCGCCTGCCCGACAGCGACCCCGACGCCTACGGCACCCCCCGCCGCGGCCCCCGCTCCTCGTCCCGAAGCCTGGTCACGGTGGTCGGCGTGGTGGTCCTCCTCCTCGCGGCCATCGCCTTCGCGAACCGCGGCGGTGGCGATCCCGACAAGACCGACTCATCCGCCGACAAACCGAAGACATCGACCACGGCGCCCTCGGGAGAGAAGCCGGTGGCGTCCAAGACGGGCGAGATTCCCACGGGCTACCCCCAGAGCGAGCAGGGTGCCCAGTCCGCAGCCACCAACTACGGCATCGCCCTCGGGTCGGCCGACATGTACGACGCCGGGAAGCGGCGCGCGATCGTCAACACCGTGTACCCACCCGACGTCGCCGCCACCCAGATGCCGGCGTTCGACCAGGTGTACTCCAAGGAGAGCTTCCTCGAGAAGATCGGCCTGACGAAGGACGGCACGGCACCGAGCGGTCAGACCTTCATCTCGCGCGTCATCCCGGTAGGAACCAAGGTCACGGCCTTCAACCACAGCACCGCCACGGTCGCGCTCTGGTACACGTCCCTCTTCGGCCTGTCGGGCGAGACCTCCAAGAACCCCGTGACCGAGAGCTGGTACACGACGACCTACGAGTTGAAGTGGGTCGATGGCGACTGGAAGGTCACCGACTCCACCCAGAGCGACGGCCCAGTCCCGGTCGGGCGCGACCAAAGGGCCTCCACCGCAGAAGACATGACCAAGGCTGTCGAGGAGTACGGAGGGTTCACCTATGCCCGCTAGGCACCACGTACTCAAGCTGGCCACCGCGGTCACAGCGGTGCAGACGGCCACGGTCCTGTTGGCCACCCGTGCCTTCGCCGCGCCCACTCCCTCCCCGTCACCGAGCAACAACGCGTGCGATCTCCTCCGGGGCGAGGCCAGAGAGATCTGCGAAGGCGACACCGGCAGCGGCGGCGGAGGGGGCGGCGGCGGCACCTCCCGCCTCGACCCCACCTCCACCCTCGACCCCCTCTCCTCCCTCGCCAAGGGCTGCGCCGAAGCCGCCTCCTGGACCGTCGACAAGCTCAGCGTCGCCGTGAAGGAGACGGCCAACGTCGACTTCACCAACCCCAAGTTCCTCCAGCAGTACGCCGTCGTCTTCGCCGCCTCGACGGTCCTCACGCTCCTGCTCTGGCTCCTGGCCGTCGCCAAGCGAGCCGTCCGCGGCGTGCCCCTCGCCACCGCCATCGGCGAAGCCATCGGCTTCCTCTGGCTGACCGTGCTGGCCTCCGCCTTCACCCCGCTGATCCTCTACACCGTCGTCTCGGCCACGGACGGCATCACCGAGGTCCTCGCGAAAGCCACCGGCGACCAGACCGACGCCTTCTTCGGCACGTTCTCCGAGGCCCTCAAGAAGGGCGAGGACATCGGCGGCGGCCCGATCATGCTGATCGTCGTCTCCCTGGTCAGCATCCTCGCCGCCGGCGTCCTCTGGCTGGAGCTCGTCATCCGCGCCGCCCTGCTCTACGTCGGCGCCCTCCTCGGCACCGTCGTCTACGCCGGCCTAGTCGACAAGAACCTGTGGGGCCACGTCCGCCGCTGGGCGGGCATCATGATCGCGGTGATCCTGATCAAGCCCGTCATCGTCATCGTGCTCGGCCTCGCCGGCGCGCTCTCCGCCGACGACGGCCCGGACGCCTTCTCCGCCGTCGTCTCCGGCCTCGCCATCATCCTGCTCGCCATCTTCGCCAGCGCGATGATCTACCGCTTCGTCCCCGGCTTCGGCGACGAGATCGCCGGCTCCCGCAACAACCGCCTCATGCAGGGCGCCGAGGGCAAGGCCGCCGCGGTCATCAGCTCCCCGGCGACCCTGGTCGCGCAGGGCATCAAGACCCACAGCTCCCGCGCGGACAACAAGGGCGGCTCAGGCGGCCAGTCCTCCGCCCCCCGCCCCTCGAACCCCGCCTCCGGCGGAGTCGCCGCGCACAGCTCGCGCCCCTCGAACGGCGGCGGCGGATCTGTCCCCTCCGCCGCACCCGCACCCCGTTCGAGCAGCCCCGTCAACACTCCCCACGCCAGCAACACCCGCAACAGCAGCAGCAACCGCACGGGAGGTGAAGGGCGTTGACGACCGAGTCCCACGTGTCCCATCCGGTCACGCCCCGCCGTACATATCTGATCGGCCGCGCCCGGCCGAACGCGATCATCGGCCGCAACCGCGAGACCGGCGAGATCGCCCTGATCGTCGTGGGCGCGTTCCTCGGCATGATGTGCGGACTCCTCGTCCCCGTGCTGTCCCTGCGCATCGTGCTGCTGGCCGGGTTCCCGATGCTGGCGCTGGCCGCGGTGTACGTGCCGTTCAAGCACCGCACGTTCTACAAGTGGTTCGAGATCAACCGCAGCTACAAGCGGACCCTCAAGCAGGGCACCACCTACCGCTCGACGGCCGTCGAGGCCGGCACCCGGCTGGACGGCCGTGAGGTCGAGGTCGGACCGCCCCCGGGCATCGGCCGCGTCACCTGGCTGGCCGCCCCCTTCGGACCCGACGAGATCGCCGTACTGCTGCACGCCGACCGCAAGACCGTCACCGCCGCCATCGAGATCGAGGGCCCCGGCGTCGGCCTGCGCGACTCCGAGGACCAGGAGGCCCTGGTCGACCGCTTCGGCACCCTGCTCAAGCACGTGGCCAACGGCGACGGCTTCGTCACCCGCCTGCAGATGCTCGCCCGCACCCTCCCCGCCGACCCGGACGCGCACGCCAAGGACGTCTCCCTCCGCGGCGACGAGAAGGCACCGCCGTGGCTGCAGCAGTCGTACGACCAGCTCCAGTCGATGGTGTCGACCAGCAGTGAGCAGCACCGCGCCTACCTCGTCGCCTGCATGCACTACACGCGCGAGCTCGCCGCCGAGGCCAACGCCATGGCCCGCGCCGCCCGCGGTCACGGCAGCAAGGTCGACCGGGACGCCGGACTCGCCGTCGTCATGGCCCGCGAGCTGACCGACATCTGCTCGCGCCTTCAGGAGGCCGACATCCGCGTACGGCAGCCGCTCGGTCAGGGGCGACTGTCCTCGCTGGTCCACTCCATGTACGACCCGGACCACCCGATCGACCACATCCAGGCGATGTCGAAGCGCAATGCCTGGCCGGCCGAGCTGGACGCCATGGAGCCCACATATCTCCAGGCCAAGACCCGGGAGTCCAGCACCCGCGCCCCCTGGTGCCACGCCACCGCCTGGGTGAAGGAGTGGCCGATGACCCCCGTCGGCGTCAACTTCCTCGCCCCGCTCCTCGTCCACACCCCGGACGTCATCCGCACGGTCGCCGTCACGATGGACCTCGAACCCACCGAGGTCGCCATCGAGCGCATGCTCACCGAGAAGACCAACGACGAGGCCGAGGCGTCCCGCGCCGCCAAGATGAACCGCACCGTCGACCCGCGCGACGTGGCCGCGAACTCCCGGCTCGACCAGCGCGGCGAGGACCTCGCCAGCGGCGCCGCCGGCGTCAACCTCGTCGGCTACATCACCGTCTCCTCCCGCACCCCCGACGCCCTCGCCCGCGACAAGCGGACGATAAGGGCCTCGGCCGGAAAGTCGTACCTGAAGCTGGAATGGTGCGACCGCGAGCACCACCGCGCCTTCGTGAACACCCTTCCCTTCGCCACCGGCATTCGGAGGTAGGACCTGATGCGGGACCCGCTGTCCGTCCTCACCGACGCCTTCACGTCCTTCCTCTTCGGAAAGGTCGAGACGACCAGGCTCCCGGTGCGCACGTCCACGGGCCAGGCCCAGGCGGTCTACCTGCCGACGGCGGCCCCGGGCCTCGGCGACTCCGGCGTCATCATCGGCCGCGAGGTGTACTCCGGAAAGGGCTACATCTACGACCCCTTCCAGCTCTACGGCCAGCAGCTCCCCGCCCCCCACTGGCTGGTCCTCGGCGAGTCCGGCAACGGCAAGTCGGCGCTGGAAAAGACGTACGTCCTGCGCCAGCTCCGCTTCCGCGACCGCCAGGTCGTCGTCCTGGACGCCCAGGGCGAGGACGGGGTGGGCGAATGGAACCTCATCGCCCAGGAGCTGGGTATAACCCCCATCCGCCTGGACCCGATGGCCGCCCTGGACATGGGCATCCGCCTCAACCCCCTCGACCCGGCGATCACGACGACGGGCCAGCTCGCGCTGCTCCGGACGATCATCGAGGTCGCGATGGGCCACGGCCTGGACGAACGCTCCGGCTTCGCCCTCAAGGTCGCGCACGCCTACGTCAACGAGACCATCGTCGACCGCCAGCCGGTCCTCACCGACATCGTCGAGCAGCTACGGCACCCCGAACCCGAGTCGGCCGAGGCCATGAACGTCGCCATAGACGACGTACGCGCCTGGGGCCTGGACGTCGCGCTGGTCCTGGACCGTCTCGTCGACGGTGACCTGCGCGGCATGTTCGACGGCCCCACCACGGTCGGCATCGACCTGGACGCCCCGCTCATCGTCTTCGACCTGTCCCACATCGACCGCAACTCCATCGCCATGCCCATCCTCATGGCGATCGTCGGCGTATGGCTGGAGCACACCTGGATCCGCCCCGACCGGAAGAAGCGCATCTTCCTGGTCGAGGAGGCCTGGCACATCATCAACAGCCCCTTCGTGGCGCAGCTCTTCCAGCGCCTGCTGAAGTTCGGCCGACGGCTGGGCCTGTCCTTCGTCGCGGTCGTCCACCACCTCTCGGACGTCGTCGACGGCGCCGCGGCGAGAGAGGCGGCGGCCATCCTCAAGATGGCGTCGACAAGGACGATCTACGCCCAGAAGGCGGACGAGGCACGGGCGACGGGCAGAGTGCTGGGCCTCCCCCGCTGGGCGGTCGAGATCATCCCGACCCTCACCCCGGGCATCGCCGTCTGGGACGTCAACGGCAACGTCCAGGTCGTCAAACACCTGGTCACGGAGACCGAACGCCCCTTGGTCTTCACCGACCGCGCGATGACCGAGTCCTCCGCCGACCTCGCGGACGACGACGCCCTGCGCGCCGCCGAACTGGAGGCGGAGGAACGGGCCGCGGCCTTCGTGGAACACCACCTGGGCGACTCCGAATCGACGGTGGCGTAGAGGGAGAACGCGTGAGACCGGACGACCGCCGCACCCAGCGGGACAGCCAGGGAGGCATCCCCGACGGCCTGCTGATCGGCATACTCGCGTTCCTCCTCGGCATGACCCTGCTGGTGTGGACGGCCACCGGCCTCGCCGCCTGGTTCGCCCACGGCTCCTGGCCGTCCGGCGTCACCTTCACGCACACCCCCCTCGCCATGCGCGGCCTCATCGCCCAGCCCCACGACATCCCCGGCGCCTGGCCGGACACACCCCCCGGCGAGCTCTCGGGCTACGGCCTGTTCTGGGGCCTGCTCATCGGCCAGTTGATGATCCTGGTCGTCCTGACGATCTTCGTGATGGGCACGCTGGCCCGGTGGAAGGCGGTCCGGTCGAGGCGCCGGGAAGAAAGGCTCCTGGCAGCGGAGGAACGGCCGGCGCCGACGCAGCACGAGGTGCCGGTCCCGGCGCAGGAACCCGTGTCCACGGCGGTGCAGCACGAGGTACCGACACCCCGCTCCCAGCCCCTGGAGCCGGCACCAGTCCCGACGGCGCCGCCCGCCCCAACCCCGACGGCAACCGCCCCGGCGCCCCCGGCACCTCTGTTCGCCCAGGAACAGGTGGGCGGGTGGGAAAAGATCCTCGTAGCCCCAAGGGAAACCCGCCGAACCACCGCAGCCCAAGCGGTACGTGACGCGGAAGGCCCCGCCCTCGTCGTCACGTCGAACCCCACCCTCTGGCACGACACGAAAGACGCCAGAGCCAAACTGGGCCCCACCCACCTCTACGACCCCGCCCACCTCTGCGACACCCCGTCCCGCCTCCACTGGTCCCCCACAGCCGGCTGCGAGGACAAGGCGACGGCGACCGCGAGAGCCACCGCCCTCCTCGCCCCCGTCCGCCCCACCGCCAAGCTGGACCAAGCCCTCAGCGACACAGCCGAGACACTCCTGCGGAGCTACCTGCACGCCGCAGCCATCGACGGTCGCACCATCCGCCACGTCCACCGCTGGTCCCAGGGCACCCAGATCCAGGACGCCGTACGCATCCTCCGTACGAACCCCAAGGCCGCCCCCGGCGCCGCCGGCGAACTCGAAGGCGCTCTCACCGCCCACCCCGAACGCCGGGACATGGCCCAGCAGTTGACCACCCGCGCCCTCACGGCCCTCTCCACGGTCAATATCCGCGAAGCCTGCACTCCCAACCGAAGTGATGCCCTCGCCTTGGATTCCTTCGTCCACGAAGGGGGCACGCTTTATGTGGTGGGGGAATCCATCGAGGACCCCAGGACGAATCCGGGCGCGATGCCCCTCCTGACGGCCCTCGTCTCCAGCGTGGTCGAGCGCGGCCGGCACATGGCCGAACGGTCATCCTCCGGTCGCCTCGACCCACCAATGACGCTCGTCCTGGACGACGTCGCGGCCGTGGCTCCGCTTCCCCAGTTGCCGGAGCTGCTGTCCACCGGAGCGGACCGGGGCATGCCGACCCTGGCCCTGCTCCGGTCCCGCGAACAGGGCCGCGCCCGCTGGCCGCACGACGAACTGCCTGTCTAGGCCCCGTCACTCCCGCTCGAGCACGAACTCCAACTCCCGCTCCCCCGCGTCCCCCAGCGGCACGGTCACGCCGCTCGGCAGGAACCCCGCCCGGCGATAGAACCGCTGCGCCCGCCCGTTCTCCTCGTGCACGATGAGCCGCACCCGCTCAAGACCCTGCGCCCAGGACCACTCCAGGGCCGCGTCGAACAGCACCTCGGTCAGCCCGCTCCCGCGCTCCTCGGGCCGTACGAACACAGCGACGACATGCCCCTGCTTCCGCTCCACCTCGAACCCGGCCCAGTCCGTCGTCCCGGGCTCCTCCACGAGCACGGTCAGCGTCCCCACCCACTGTCCGTCCGGCCCCTCGGCGATGACCTGCTGCACCGCGTCCGCCCCTTCGGAGGCCCGCGCGGTCCGTTCCTGCCAGAAGGAGTCCGGCTTGGCCACGGCCTCCTCGTACGTCTCCAGGAAGGCCAGGTGCGCCACCGGGTCCCGCAGCGCCGCGAGCCGCAGCTCCTTCGCCGCGGGCCACTCATCAGCACGGACGGACCGGATCACATAGCTCATGCGGGCCACGGTAGTACCCGGGTACGACACCCCTCACCCCGATTACCGCCGCCGGTCCGACGCCCGCCGCCCCCGTACGCACGAGCATCGAAGCATGCTGACGGCACACGAACTGACCAAACGCTACGGCGACCGGACGGTCGTCACGGACCTGTCCTTCACCGTCCGCCCCGGCACGGTCACCGGTTTCCTCGGCCCGAACGGCGCCGGCAAGTCCACGACCATGCGGATGATCCTCGGCCTCGACGCCCCCACCCGCGGCCACGCGACCGTGGGCGGACGCTCCTACGCCGCCCACCCCGCGCCCCTCACCGAGGTCGGCGCCCTGCTGGAGGCCCGCTCGGTCCACCCCGGCCGCACCGCCTACCACCACCTGCGCGCCCTCGCCCACACCCACGGCATCCCCCGCGCACGCGTCGAACAGGTCCTCGCCCTCACCGGCCTCACGGACGTCGCCCACCGCCGCGTCAAGGGCTTCTCCCTCGGCATGGGCCAACGCCTCGGCATCGCCACCGCCCTCCTCGGCGACCCGGCCACCGTCGTCCTCGACGAACCGGTCAACGGCCTCGACCCCGAGGGCGTCCTGTGGATCCGCACCCTCCTCAAGTCCCTCGCCGCCGAGGGCCGCACGGTCTTCGTCTCCTCCCACCTGATGAGCGAGATGGCCCTCACCGCGGAGCACCTGGTCATCATCGGCCGCGGCCGCCTCCTCGCCGACACCACGGTCACCGACTTCGTACGCGACTCCGGCGCGGGCACCACCAAGGTCGTCACCCCCGAGGCCGGCACCCTCGTAGGCCTTCTCACCGCCCCCGGCATCGACATCACCGCCGACACCCCCGGCACCCTCCAGGTCCGCGGCACCGACGCCGAACACATCGGCCGCACGGCAGCCGCCCACGGCATCCCCCTCTACGAACTGACCCCGAGCACTGCCTCCCTGGAGGAGGCCTTCATGGATCTCACCCGCGACGCGGTCGAGTACACGGCGACCCTGGAAGGAGCGGCAGCATGACCACGACAGCCCTCCCCTGCCGCGTGACCCCGGCCCGCGTCCTGCGCTCCGAGTGGCACAAGCTCTGGACGCTGCGCTCCACCTGGATCACCCTCGTCGTGACCAGCCTCCTCACCGCCGCCATGGGCGCGGGCCTGGGCGCCTCCTACGACGGTTCCGGCGAAGGCGAGATGGACACGGTCCTCTTCGTCCTCCTCGGCACCCAGTTCGCCCAGATCAATCTCGCCGTCCTGGGCATCCTGGCCACCGCCGGCGAGTACTCCACGGGCCAGATCCGGGCCACGATGACCGCCGTCCCTCGCCGCCTGCCCGTCCTCTGGTCCAAGGCCGCCGTCCTGGCCGCGGTGGCGTTCCCCCTCACCCTGGCGACGAACCTCCTCACCTTCCCCCTCGCCCAGTCCTTCCTCTCCGGCACCGACCAGTCCGCCGCCCTCGGCGACCCGGGCGTCCTGCGCGCCCTCGTCGGCAACGCGGCCGGCCTCACCCTGCTCGCCGTCCTCGCCCTCGGCATCGGCGCCCTGCTCCGCTCGGTCCCGATGGCCATCGGCGCCTTCATCGGCCTCGTCATGATCCTCCCGGAGATCCTGGCCATGCTCCCGTACGAGTTCGTCGACGACGCCGTCCGCCACTTCCCCGGCAAGGCCCTGGAAGCCCTCACCACCGCCCAGCCCATGCCCGGCGCGATCTCCCCGAGCGCGGCCCTGCTGACCATGCTCCTGTGGACGGCGGCCACTCTGGCGGTAGCGGCGACGGTCCTGCGCCGCCGAGACGTCTGACACGCGGTACCGAGAGCCATCACGATGGACCCCGTGACGGAAGCCAGGGCGCCGGAGCCCCTCACCGAGTACGCCCACCGCATCACCCGCAAGGTGCGCGCCTTCGACCGACGCCACCCGCTGCTGTGGGACCTGCACTTCACCGGCTTCTGGGTGATGGCGGCCCTGATCGACTACGGCGGCGGTGGCTGGCGCCACAACGCGCACAACCTGGACGTCCCCGGCTGGCTCCTGTTCACCCTGAGCCTCGGCCTCTCAGTACCCCTGCTCCGCCGCCGCACCCACCCCGGCACCGTCCTGGCCGCGATGGTGCCCTTCGCCCTCGTCAACGCATGGACCGGCGCCGCGCTCCAAGCAGCCCTCCTCCAGCTTGCCGTGATCTACCACATCGCGCTGCGCCGTGCCCTGCCCGACCTGTGGTGGGCCACGGCCCTGGTGATGGCCCCGGTCCTCGTATCGGTCACCCGCTACGGCGAGGGAAGCTGGGACCAGCAGATCGGCTCACAGCTGATGTCCATCACCGTGGCCGCCCTCATCGGCATCACGGTCCGCACCCGCCGCAACTACACCGAGGCCCTCGAGGACCGCGCCCGCCGTCTGGAGACCGAACGCGACCAGCAGGCCCAACTCGCCACGGCTGCCGAACGCGCCCGCATCGCCCGCGAGATGCACGACATCATCGGCCACAACCTCTCCGTCATCACAGGCCTCGCCGACGGCGGCAGATACGCCGCCGCCAAGTCCCCCGAGCGTGCCGGCCAGGCCCTCGACGCCATCGCCACCACGAGCCGCCAGGCCCTGACCGAACTCCGCCGCCTCCTCGACGTCCTACGCGAGGAGGAGAAGAACCAGGCAGAACTGGCACCCCAACCCGGCCTCACCGACCTCGACCAGCTCCTCGACGGCGTACGCTCCGCAGGCCTCCCCGTCCGCACCACCACCCACGGCAGTCCCACGCTCCCCCCGGGCCGCCAGCTCACCGTCTACCGCGTCATCCAGGAAGCACTCACCAACACCCTCAAACACGCCGGCCCCGGCGCCACCGCGGAGATAGAGCTGTCCTACGAGGAGAAGGCAGCCGTGACCGTGCAGATCACGGACACAGGCAACGACCGCGGGGCGGACGGGCCTCCCCGAGACGGTCGTGGACTTCCCGGAATGCGCGAGCGAACCGCCCTGTACGACGGCACACTTGAGGCCGGCCCACGCCCCCACCCGGAGCAGGGCTGGCGCGTTCGACTCCATCTCCCGGAGGAAACCCCGCAGTGACCACGGTCCTCATCGCCGACGACCAGCCCCTCCAGCGCTTCGGCTCCCGCATGCTCCTGGAGAGCCAGGACGACATGACGGTCGTCGGCGAGGCCGCGAACGGCAGCGAAGCGGTCCGTATGACGGCGGAGCTCCATCCCGACGTCGTCCTCATGGACATCCGCATGCCCGGCCTGGACGGCATCGAGGCGACCCGCCGCATCGCCGCCGCCGGCGACCGCACTCGCATCCTGATCGTCACCACCTTCGACCTGGACGAATACGCCTACGCCGGTCTCCGCGCCGGCGCCTCCGGTTTCCTGGTCAAGGACGCCCAGCCCGAGGAACTCCTCTCCGGCATCCGCGCGGTGGCCACCGGCGACGCGGTCGTCGCCCCCAGCCTGACCCGCCGCCTCCTGGACGCCTACGTCCATCACCTGCCGACCGACCCCTCGGCTGAGGACCTGACACAGGAGGACGCACGCCTGGCTTCCCTCACCGACCGGGAACGGGAGATCCTCACGGTCATCGGCCAGGGCTGGACGAACACGGAGATAGCCACACGCCTCCACCTCGCCGAGTCCACAGTGAAAACCCATGTGGGCCGCATCCTCGCGAAAACGGGCTCCCGGGACCGCATTCAGGCGGTCATCCTGGCGTACGACACGAAATTGGTTGAGCCGTCGTGACGGGTCCTGAACTGCCCTGAAACGCAAAAAAACCCCGCATCCGAAGATGCGGGGTTTTCTTGAATAATTGTTCGGCGGCGTCCTACTCTCCCACAGGGTCCCCCCTGCAGTACCATCGGCGCTGTAAGGC
>NZ_JBHUQX010000294.1:0-11964 GCF_042674225.1 Streptomyces sp. NPDC056948 | reverse complement strand
TGGCGGACGTGGTCGTCTGCTACCGGGCGTTCAACGAGCGCTCGGGCCGCCGCTTCGGCTCCGGCGTCCGGCACCGCGAGCCCTCGGCCGAGGGCGCGGCGCTCGGCTGGTCGCTGCCGTTCGGCCTGCTCACCCCGGCCTCCTGGGTGGCGATGGCGGCCCAGCGGTACCTCCACACGTACGGGCTGACGCCGGAGGTGTTCGGGCACGTGGCCGTGGCCGACCGCGCGTACGCGGCGACCAACCCGGCGGCCTACTTCCACGGCCGTCCCATCACCCTGGCCGACCACGCCGCGTCCCGCTGGATCGTCGAGCCGCTCCGGCTGCTGGACTGCTGCCAGGAGACCGACGGCGGACAGGCCCTAGTCGTCACCTCCGTGGAGCGGGCCCGCGATCTGCCCCACCCGCCCGCCGTGATCGCGGCGGCCGCCCAGGGCGCGGGACGCGCGCAGGAGCAGATGACCAGCTTCTACCGCGACGACCTGACCGGCCTGCCCGAGACGGCGGTGGTGGCCCGGCAGCTCTGGCGGACCTCCGGACTCGCACCGGCCGACATCGACGTGGGGATCCTCTACGACCACTTCACGCCGTTCGTGCTGATGCAACTGGAGGAGTTCGGCTTCTGCGCCCCCGGCGAGGCACCGGACTTCGTGGCCGAGCGGCGTCTGCCGCTCAACACACACGGGGGACAGCTCGGGGAGGCGTACCTGCACGGGATGAACGGGGTGGCGGAGGCCGTCCGGCAGATCAGGGGGACGGCGGTGAACCCGGTCCCCGGAGCGGAACGGGTCCTGGTGACGGCGGGGACGGGCGTGCCTACGTCGGGACTCGTACTCACCGCCGACCCGCAGGGGACAACCCGCAGTACCCCGGTCCCACCGCTCCACCTGTAGGAGGTGCAGCAGGCCCTACCCCTACAACCTGAGGGGGACCCCGCTTCGGGACCTGCGGCCGATCCGCTCGACCTGGCCCGCTCCTAGCGTTGAGCCATGACCACAATCGTCTGCACCAGCGCGTCGAAGGCCGCATCACCAGCGGCGCAGACCCTTCCGTACCCGTCGTTCTCGTCGTACGTCAGGGCCCGCCAGCCGGTGCTGCTGCGTACCGCCCGCTCGCTCACCGGTAACCCGAGCGACGCGGAGGACCTGTTGCAGACCGCGCTCACCAAGACGTACGTCGCCTGGGAGCGTATCGAGGACCACCGCGCCCTCGACGGCTATGTGCGCCGGGCGCTGCTGAACACGCGGACGTCGCAGTGGCGCAAGCGCAAGGTCGACGAGTTCGCCTGCGACGAGCTGCCCGAGCCGGAGCCGGTGACCGGCAGCGACGACCCGGCCGAGCAGCAGGCGCTGCGCGACGCGATGTGGCGGGCGATCATGCGGCTGCCCGCCCGGCAGCGGGCGATGGTAGTCCTCAGGTACTACGAGGACCTCAGCGAGGTCCAGACGGCCGAAGTGCTCGGCGTCTCGGTGGGCACGGTGAAATCGGCCGTCTCGCGCGCGCTGGGAAAGCTCCGCGAGGACGCTGAGCTGGGACTTGTCCGCCAGTGAGCCCCCGCCTCGCACGCCGCCCCGGCCACTGCTGAACCCTTCATTCCGCTTGGCGTGATGTGATCGATCGCCCGGTCCTAGTGACATACCGCGCGGTATGTGCGCAGAATCAGCGCAACCTTTACCACCGCGTTGGCAATGTCGCCCCGGGAGGACGCCGTGCTGAGCACCATGCAGGACGTACCGCTGCTGATCTCAAGGATCCTGACCCACGGGTCCACGATCCACGGGACATCGCAGGTGACCACGTGGACCGGTGAGGACGAGCCCCACCGCCGCTCCTTCGCGGAGATCGGCGCCCGCTCCGCCCAGCTCGCCCACGCGCTCCGGGAGGACCTCGGCGTCGCCGGCGACGAGCGGGTCGCGACTCTGGCCTGGAACAACGCGGAGCATGTGGAGGCCTACTTCGCGATCCCGTCCATGGGCGCGGTCCTGCACACCCTGAACCTCCGCCTCCCGCCCGAGCAGCTTGCCTGGATCGTCAACCACGCCGCCGACCGCGTGATCATCGCCAACGGTTCGCTGCTCCCCCTGCTCGCCCCGCTGCTCCCGCACCTGAAGACGGTCGAGCACGTGGTCGTCACCGGCCCCGGGGACCGCTCCCTGCTCGCGGACGCCACCGCGCGGGTGCACGAGTACGAGGACCTGATCGCCGGGAAGCCGACGACGTACGACTGGCCCGAGCTGGACGAACGCCAGGCCGCCGCCATGTGCTACACCTCCGGCACCACCGGCGACCCCAAGGGCGTGGTCTACAGCCACCGCTCCATCTATCTGCACTCCATGCAGGTCAACATGGCCCAGTCGATGGGCCTGACCGACGGGGACACCTCGCTGGTCGTCGTGCCCCAGTTCCATGTGAACGCGTGGGGTCTGCCGCACGCGACCTTCATGACCGGCGTGAACATGCTGATGCCGGACCGCTTCCTCCAGCCGGCCCCGCTCGCCGCGATGATCGAGAGCGAGAAGCCCACCCACGCGGCCGCCGTCCCCACCATCTGGCAGGGCCTGCTCGCCGAGCTGACCGCGAACCCGCGTGACGTCTCCTTCCTCGGCCAGGTCACCATCGGCGGCGCGGCCTGTCCGCCCTCCCTCATGGAGGCCTTCGACAAGCTGGGCATGCGGGTCTGCCACGCCTGGGGCATGACGGAGACGTCCCCGCTCGGCACGATCGCCCGCCCCCCGGCCAGTGCGATCGGCACGGCGGACGAGCTCGCCTACCGCCTCACCCAGGGCCGCTTCCCGGCCGGCGTCGAGGGCCGCCTGACCGGTCCCGGCGGCGAACGCCTCCCCTGGGACGGCGAGTCGGCCGGTGAGCTGGAAGTGCGCGGCCCGTGGATCGCCGGCGCCTACTACAACGGCCCGGACGCCGACCCGCTCCGCCCCGCCGACAAGTTCAGCGAGGACGGCTGGCTCAAGACGGGCGACGTGGGGACCATCTCCGCCGACGGCTACCTCACCCTCACCGACCGGGCCAAGGACGTCATCAAGTCCGGCGGCGAGTGGATCTCGTCGGTGGACCTCGAGAACGCGCTCATGGCCCATCCCGAGGTGGCCGAGGCCGCCGTCGTCGCCGTACCCGACGAGAAGTGGGGCGAGCGCCCCCTGGCCACGGTCGTCCTCAAGGAGGGCTCCACCGCCACCTTCGAGACCCTGCGCACCTTCCTCGCCGACGAGGGCCACATCGCCAAGTGGCAGCTCCCGGAGCGCTGGACGGTCATCGCGGCGGTCCCGAAGACGAGCGTCGGCAAGTTCGACAAGAAGGTACTGCGCAGGCAATACGCGGAGGGTGACCTGGACATCACCAGGCTCGGCTGAACCCGACGAACACCCCGGAGCCCCTGGCCACCGCCAGGGGCTCACCCCTGCACGGCGCTCGATTCGGCCCATTCGTCCTCGAGCACGCCGAAGACCAGCGAGTCCCGCCAGCCGTCGCGGATGAGCTGGGTGTGCCGCAGGCGCCCCTCCAGCGTCATGCCGAGCTTGGCCAGCACCCGCGCGGAGCCGAGATTCCGCGGGTCGCAGGTGGCATGGACGCGATGGAGCCGCAGCTCGCCGAAGGCGTGCGCGAGAAGCAGCCGCCCGATCTCCGTCCCGATGCCCCGCCCCCAGACGCGCGGATGCACGATGTAGGAGATCTCGCCCTGGCGCCGGGGTGCGCTGCGCACCCGCAGTTCCCCCATCCCCACCACCTCCCGCCCGAGGCGAGCCACATAGGCGAACCGGCGCTGGGGCCTGTCCGACCAGGCGTCGACCGCGCCCGCCACGAACTCCCGCGTCTCGTCCGGCGTGTTCGGCCCCCACGGCTGATAACGGCAGGCCTCGGCCAGACCCGCCCATGTGTGGACGGCGGCCCAGTCCTCCGAAACGATCCTGCTCAGGGTCACAGTTTCCCGGCGCACAAGACGATCATGTCCACCCAGGCGTACGGCTACCCGCGGCCGTTCCTACGGCATCGCCTCACCGCCGCGCCGAGGTCAGCCCCCACCCCAGCACCAGCCACAGCCCGGCCACCGCGCACACCCCGCCCCAGCCGAAGTGGCTGAACGCGGCCCCGCCGAGAGCCGAGGCGGCGGCGCCGCCCGCGAAGCCGGCGACCACATAGGCGGTGTTGGCGGTGGCGGGGGTGGACGTCGCGGTCAGGGCGAGGGTCTGGTTGGCGACATGGGAGGCGACGAGCGCCGCGTGGATCGCGATCGCGGCGGCGAACAGCGCGGCCAGAGCCTGCCCGCCCAGCCAGAACAGCGGCACCGACACGGCCGCGAGCAGATACGCCGACCGCACGACACGCGCCGCGCCGAACCGGTCCACGAACCCGCCCGCCAGCGGAGCCACCGCACTCGCCGTCAGCCCGAAGAGCCCGAAGAGCCCGGCGGTCGCGATGGACAGCCCGTACGTGGGCCCGGTCAGCAGCAGGGAGAGCGCGGTCCACAGCGCGCTCCACGCACCGAACATCCCGGCCTGCCGAAGGCACGCCCGCCACAGGTCGGGCGAGTGGCGCAGCACCGAGGGCAGCGCGGCGAGCCCGGCGAACAACGGGCCTTCCCGCCGCCGCCGCGACGGCAGGACGAACGCGGTCGCGAGCCCCAGGACGAGCGTGAGCAGGGCCGCGCCCGCGAACACCCAGCGCCAGCCGAAGGCCTGCCCGGCCAGCCCGCCCAGGACCCGGGCCCCGACGATGCCGGTGAACAGGCCCGCGATGACGGCCGCGACATGACGGGCACGCCGGTCGGCGGGGGCGCGTTCGGCGACCAGCGGGACGAGTAGCTGGGGGATGACGGTCGTGGCCGAGGCGACGAACATGGCGACCGCGAGGGCGGTGGCGCCCGGGGCGGCCGCACTGGCCACCAGCGCGACGGTGGTGACGAGCGTGAGCCCGGCGACCAGACGGCGCCGGTTCGCGGTGTCGCCGAGCGGGGCGAAGAACAGCAGGCCGACCGCGTAGCCGAGCTGGGCGACCGAGGCGATCCAGGCGACGGCCGAGGGGGCCGAGCCGAAGTCGTCGGCCATGAGCGAGAGCAGCGGAGCGGCGAGATAGATGTTGGCGGCGGTGACCGCGCTGCACACGGCGATCAGGGTGAGGAAGAGACCGGGGGCGGGCGTACGTGTCTGCCGCGGAGCGGCCTGGTCGGCCCGGCGGGACGTGGTGGTGGTCGCTGACGGCATGGAAGGGGACTCCTCGGAGTCGGCTTGGAGTCGGCTCTAGCAACTAACTGGTTGGTTGGATAACGGGGCAACAGTGTGAGCCGCCCTGCGATTCCCTGTCAACCAAACAGTTGGTTACTCGGCGCGCTACCCTCTCCCCCATGGCACCAAGGGACCCCGAGGCCACCAAGGCCCGGATCTTCGAGGCGGCGGTCGCCGAATTCGCCCGGCACGGCATCGCCGGCGCCCGCATCGACCGCATCGCCGCCGAGGCGAAGGCCAACAAGCAGCTGATCTACGCCTACTTCGGCAACAAGGCGGAGCTGTTCGCGATCGTCCTCGAGAAGAAGATGCTCCACCTCGCCGAGGACGTCCCCGTCGTCCCGGACGACATCGAGAGCTGGATCGACCGCGTCATGGACTACCACGCCGCCCACCCGGAGCTGCTGCGCCTGCTCTTCTGGGAGGGCCTGGAGTACGGCAGCGCCGAACTGCCCCACGAGTCCGCCCGCCAGGAGCACTACGTCCGCAAGGTCGCCGCCCTCCAGGACGGCCAGGACCGGGGCGTCATCACGGACGCCGTCCCCGCGGCCGACCTGCTGTTCCTGCTGACCGCCCTGGCCAACTGGACCGCCGTCGTCCCGCAGATGCGGCGCATCCTGGTCGGCGACGGGGAGGACGCCCAGGACCGCCTGCGCGCGTCGGTCAAGGAGGCGGCACGCAGGCTGACGGCCCGGTAGGACCGGCCGGCCTTTCGCCGGCTCAGCCGGTCCCGATCCGGGTCAGTTGGTCCCGATCCTGCTCAGCAGCTCGACGATCCGGGTCTGCACATCGCCGCTGGTGGACCGCTCCGCGAGGAACAGCACCGTTTCCCCGGACGCCAGCCGCGGCAGGTCGGCCTGGTCGACGGCGGCGGTGTAGACGACGAGCGGGGTGCGGTTGAGCTGCCCGTTCGCGCGCAGCCAGTCGACGATCCCGCCGAACCCGGCCTGCCGCTGATGCACCTGCATCAGGTCCATCACGACCAGGTTCGGCCGGAAGTCGCTCGCCAGCGTCACCGCGTCCGCGTCGCTCGCGGCCCGCGCGACCTGCATCCCGCGCCGCTCCAGCGTCGCCGTCAGCGCCAGCGCGATCTCCGCGTGCTCCTCGATCAGCAGCACCCGCGGCGGGTGCTGCTCACTGTCGCGCGGCGCCAGCGCCTTCAGCAGCACGGCCGGATCGGCACCGTAGGCCGCGTCCCGCGAGGCCTGACCGAGCCCGGCCGTGACGAGCACGGGCACCTCGGCGGCCACGGCGGCCTGGCGCAGCGACTGCAGTGCCGTACGGGTGATCGGCCCGGTCAGCGGGTCGACGAACAGCGCGGCGGGGAACGCCGCGATCTGCGCGTCGACCTCCTCGCGCGAGTTCACGATCACCGGCCGGTAGCCGCGGTCGCTCAGCGCCTGCTGGGTGCTGACGTCCGGCGCGGGCCACACCAGCAGCCGCCGCGGGTTGTCCAGCGGCTCCGGCGGCAACTCGTCGTCCATCGGCTGCGGCCGCGGCGGATCGGCCACCTCGACGGCACCTCCGGGCCCGTCCAGCGGCTCGGGCCCCTCGGCGGCGTTCTCGTCGGGGGCGCCTATGGCGTACGACCGGCCGCCGCCCTCGGTCAGCTGCGCGAGCCGGGACTGACCGGCGAGGGACGGCTGCGCCGGGGCGGGCGCGGGCGCCGGGGCGGGCACCTGGGCGGCGACCGGCGGGGGCGTCGGCTCGGCCGTCGGATGCGGGCGCGCGGCCTGGTCCGGACGCGCTGCCTGCTCGGGGCGCGGACCCTGCTCCGGGCGGGACGCCGGTTCCGTACGCGTGGCCTGATCGGTACGCGTGGCCGGGTCGGGCGGCGTGCCGAGCTTGCGGCGCCGGCCCGATCCGCCCGGCAGGTGCGGGGGAGGCGTCGCCGTCGGCAGGGGAACGGACATGGCCGGCGGCTGCTGGACCTGGGCCGCCTGCCGGTTGAACGGCACGCCCTGTCCCAGCGTCCGCACGCTGATCGCCCGCCCCTGCGTCGAGTTCGGATCGACGGGCGCCGAGGCCTCCGCGGGCAACGGCTGAGCCGCCCGCTGCGCCTGCGCCGCGCCCTCCGGCGGCAACGGGGTGCCCGGGGCCGGGGTGTTCGGGGCCGGGGACTTCGGCTGCGGCGCCTGAGGGGGTGTGCCGTTCGGGGGTACGGCGACACCGGCCCCCGTGCTGTCGTCGGCGGCGGGCCAGGACTGAGGGGCGGGGGTGCCGCCCTGAGCCGGGGTCCCCTGGGCGGGAGTGCCCTGAGCCGGGGTGCCTTGGGCGGGGGTGCCCTGCCCCGGGGCGGCCTCGGCGGGGAGCGGCTGCCCGGCGGAGGGCTGCTGCGCCGGTGCGGCGACGCCCTGCTGCGGCAGGGGCCGCGCGCCCTGGGCCGGAGGCTGCGGCGCCTGCCCCGGGATGGCCGCCTGCACGCTGTGCCCGAGCCCGCCCTGCGCGGGGACGGACACGCCCTGCGGCTGGGGGATGTTGCCCTGCGGGGTGTTCCCCTGAGGCTGAACGGCGTTCCCCTGGGGCTGAACGGCGTTGCCCTGCGGCGGCACGGCCGCACCCGGCGCGGCCTGGACGGCGGCCACCCCGGCCTGGACGGGCGGGACCTGACCCGCGGCGTTCTGCTGCGCGGGAACCCCCTGCCCGGGACCCGCAGGGACGGAACCGGGCGGTACGGCAGCAGCCGGTACGGCGCCCGTCGGCGCGGCGTTCACCGCACCGGGCGCCTGCACCGCGGCCGCCTCGCCCTGCTGCGGCACCATGGCCCGCCGCCGACGGCCCGTCGGCGCACTCGTGGGATGCGGCTGCGGCGGGGTGTGATCGGCGGACTGGTCGTGCGGTACGGCGTCGTGCCGCCCCTCCTCGGCCACCCGGTCACCGGCGGCGGCCGGTGCGGCAACCGCCTCGGTCCCCTGCCCCGGGGCGGTCTGTCCGGCCTGAACCCCCTGGTGGACCGGCTCGTCCGGGGGCGTCTGATCGGCCTCGGCCGGCGGCAGGGCGAACACCGGACGCGGACCCGCGGCCTGCTGCGCCGCCGCCCGCTCGTTGGCGGCGGCCAGCGCACGCCGCCGCCGCCCGGTCGGCTGCTGGGCCTGTCCCTGTTCCGCACCGTCCGAACCGGAGCCGGCGTCACCGGACGACGCGGGCAGCGCCGGCGGCAGCGCCCGCTGCTCCCCGGGTTCACGCCGGGCCTGCCGTCCGGCGGCCTCGGGCACGCCCTGCGGCGGAACGGTCCCGCCCAGCCCCGTACCCGAGGCGGCGGTCCCGGCCGCATGCTCGGCGGCCGTGACGACGGCCCCCTCGGCGACACCCTGGACGGCACTCCCGACGGCCTCGATGGCGAGGGCCTCCGCGGCGGCGCCCTCGGCCGGACGCCCGCGCCGTCGCCCGGTACCGCCCGACCCGGCGCCCTCACCGGAAGCCTGCGCCGGAAGAGCGGCCGGTTCCCCGGCGGCCCGCCTCCTGCGCCGCCCGGTGGCAACACCGGAACCATCAGCCTCGTCGCCCTCGCCCTGAACATCCCCGTCCAGGAAGGCATCGGTGGTGGCGCGCCGCGCCCGGCGCCGCCCCCCGCCGGAGGTCTGCTCACCGGTGGCCCCGGGAACGCCCTCGTCCACGGCCTCGGCGGCGGCATCCGCGGCAACAGCCCCGGCCCCGCCCCCGATCGGCACCTCGAGGACGTACGCGCTCCCGCTCATCCCCGGCACGTCATGCGTCTGGAGCACGCCGCCGTGCGCCCGGACGATCCCCCGCACGATCGGCTCGTGCACGGTGTCGCCACCGGCGTACGGCCCGCGCACCTCGATGCGTACGACCTCGCCGCGCTGCGCCGCCGCCACCACGACCGTATTGTCCAGATAACCGCCCGCCGAAAGGGGCGTGTTGCCGGTCGCGTCGACCCCGGCCACGTCCGCGACGAGATGCGCGAGGGCGGTGGCGAGCAGCCGGGGATCGACCTCGGCCTCGATGGGCGGCGCGTGCACGGCGAACTGCACCCGGCCGGGCCCGATGAGCTCGACGGCCCCGTCGACCCCGGAGGCGACGACGGCGTCGAGCATCACCTTCGTACGGACGACGTTCTCGCCGCCCGTGTCGAGTCGCTGGTAGCCGAGGACGTTGTCGATGAGCGTCGTGATCCGCGAATAGCCGGCGGACAGGTGGTGCAGCACCTGGTTGGCCTCGGGCCAGAGCTGCCCGGCGTCGTCGGCGGCCAGCGCGGCGAGCTCGCGGCGCAGCTCCTCCAGGGGCCCGCGCAGCGACCGTCCCAGCAGGGTCAGCAACTGCTCGTGCCGGGCGGCGAGCGCCTCGTACCGGTCCTTCTCCCGCTCCCCGAGCGCGGCGTACCGGTCCTCGTTCGCGCCGAGTTCCTCGGCGTGCCGCTCGCTCAGCTCCTCCAGCTCGGTGATGTGCCGCTGGCGCAGCGCGGTCAGCTCGGAGGCGTGTTCCTCGGCGGCCCGCTCCAGCTCTTCCTCGTGGCGCTTGTCCGCCGCTTCCTTCTCCTCGACGACCGTGTCGTACGGCCGCCGGTCGGTGAAGGTCATCACGGCGCCGACGAGCTGGTCGCCGTCCCGCACGGGCGCGGTCGTCAGATCGACGGGCACCTTGCCGCCGTCCTTGGCGTACAGCACCTGCCCGCGCACCCGGTGCTTGCGCCCGGAGCGCAGGGTGTCGGCGAGCGGCGACTCCTCGTACGGGAAGTCCGTCCCGTCGGCACGCGAGTGCAGCACGAGTTCGTGCAGTTCACGCCCGCCGAGATCGCTGGCCCGGAAACCCAGCATCTGAGCGGCGGCCGGATTGACGAGGACGATCCGCCCGTCGGTGTCGGTCCCGACGACGCCCTCGGAAGCGGCCCGCAGGATCATCTCGGTCTGCCGCTGCGACCGCGCGAGCTCGGCCTCGGTGTCCACGGTCCCGGACAAGTCACGCACGACGAGCATGAGCAGCTCGTCGCTGGTGTAGCCGTAACCGTCGTAGGCCTGCTGCCCGTTCTCGAGATTCGCACTGGTGACCTCGACGGGGAACTCGGTTCCGTCCGTCCTGCGCGCGATCATCCGGGTCGGCTTGGTCCGGGCATGCGGATCGAGGTGTTCCGGCCGTCGCATGGAGCCGGGGATGAGCTTGGAGTCGAACTGCGGCAGCAGATCGAGCAGCCCGCGCCCCACCAGAGCGGTGCCCGGAGTCTCGAAGGCCTCGAGGGCGATGGTGTTGGCGTTGACGACCGTCCCGTTGGCATTGACCAGCACCAACGCGTCGGGGAGCGCATCCAGTATGGCTGCGAGGCGAGCAGCGCCTCGGGATGGCCTGCTGCTCACGAGACGCTTCCTCCCTGTTACCGCACCTTGCCGACCGCTCGGGCCATCTTGCCAACCGTCCCGCAGCGTGTCACGCGAGGGAGTCTAAGGGCTGCGGTTGCGCTCGCGACGCCGGATGAGAGCGAGGTCGCACGAGCAAGTGACCCCGAACTGACGACCGAGTAACCGGAAACGCCCGTCCTCCTGCGACGACGTCGCGAGACCTTCGCGGGACCTTTACGACGACGGTGTTTCTGTACCTTTTGCCGGACCGGCGAGATGGAGGCCGAGGAGGGGCGAAATCCGGACGAGATACGGACGAGGTGCGCAGGGTCGCAACGGGGGCGACATGGGGAGAATCGGCGCGGAATCGATGCGGGAGTCGACGTGGGAACTCAGGCGCCCTGCCCGGCCCTCATGTCCGGCAGGAGCGGTACGAGCCGGTCCCAGCGGGAGATCTGGCAGCCGTCACGGCGGTCGTACGTGGCGTCGACGGGGCGTCCGGCCCAGGTGCCGGTGATGTGCGCGGTGGCCGGCCCGCCGTACTGCATGGTGCAGAAGCCGCCCTTCGGGGCGGGAGCGAAGACCTCCTGCCCCCACCGCGTGTCCCGCTCCAGGGCGGCACAGGCGCCGCGCGGGTCGGGATGGCTGCCGCCGTCGGGTCCGCAGTACAGCTCGAACGTCCCGTCGGCCCCGTCGCCCGCGTTCCGCACGGTGACGGTGAGGTGATCCCGCTCCTTGCTCTTGCCGTCGCCGAGCCCGGCCTGGGCGTACGCGACGGGGGACACCGCGGCCAGTGATCCGAGGGCGGCGACGGAGGCGGCGGCGCCGAGGACGAGGCGCCGCAGACCGGGGCGGGGGGTGGTCCGGGGCGCGGTTCGGGCGGTGGCCCGGGAAATGGCAGTAGACATGCCCTGACTAACGCGGCGTGCCCCGGGACGTTGCGCGACAGCCCGAGAAGGCTTTTGCCCTGCGACCTTCCTGCCTAGTACCGTGGGGGGCGATTGGTGACACGGCGCTCGACTGTGTCATCATCGGCAAGCACTGGCTCGCGCTCGCGCGGGACGATGTGCGTGGAGGCGTCGCCTAGTCCGGTCTATGGCGCCGCACTGCTAATGCGGTTTGGGTCTTAAAGCCCATCGAGGGTTCAAATCCCTCCGCCTCCGCACCTGATCACGAAGCCCCGGTCACCCGACCGGGGCTTCGCTGTCGTACCGGCCGGAACAGCCGTTTCCGCAGCTCGCAAGGGGTATGGCAAACGGATTTCACATGGCGGCGGCAGTCATGTAATGTTCTTCCTGTCGCCGCGAGCGAGCCGGAAGGCCCGAGAGCGGCGATAAAACAGAACAAGCACTCGTAGCTTAACGGATAGAGCATCTGACTACGGATCAGAAGGTTGCAGGTTCGAATCCTGCCGAGTGCACACAGGTGAGAGG
>NZ_JBHUQX010000293.1:0-12064 GCF_042674225.1 Streptomyces sp. NPDC056948 | reverse complement strand
TACAAGGTCGAGGCCACGCGTGTCGAGCAGCGGACCGACTTCGACAAGCTGATCGTCGACGTCGAGACCAAGCAGGCCATGCGTCCGCGTGACGCAATGGCGTCGGCCGGTAAGACGCTGGTCGAGCTGTTCGGTCTGGCCCGTGAGCTCAACATCGACGCCGAGGGCATCGACATGGGCCCGTCCCCGACGGACGCCGCCCTTGCCGCTGATCTGGCGCTGCCGATCGAGGAGCTCGAGCTCACCGTTCGGTCGTACAACTGCCTCAAGCGTGAGGGCGTCCACTCCGTGGGTGAACTCATGGCTCGTTCCGAGGCGGACCTGCTCGACATTCGCAACTTCGGTGCGAAGTCGATCGACGAGGTCAAGGCGAAGCTGGCCGGCATGGGTCTGGGCCTCAAGGACAGCCCGCCCGGATTCGACCCGACCGCCGCGGCCGACGCCTTCGGCGCGAACAACGACGCGGACGCGGGTTTCGTGGAGACCGAGCAGTACTGACGCTCCGGTGACAGGCCGCGCTCCGGCGTCGGCCGGCTGCCGGGCGATGACGGTCGAGCCGGTAGGGCTCGATACGACCGCACCGCTGGTCGTGGCTCAGCACCACGACCAGCGGGCTGCGCACCGACCACGCCGGTGCGTGCGGCTCATTGTGTTACCGGCCAACTGAGTTGGCTTCCCACTCTCAGGATGAGTCCCCGTAGCGGGTGGCAATCGCGCTGGCGCGATCGCGTAGGGAAGTGCGCAACGACTGCGGGGCCAGCGCTTCCGCGTCCGTGCTGAGCTGCCACAGCGCCCATTCGGCGTGTCGTGAATCCTGGAAGGTCACCTCCAGCCGCAGCCAGCCGTCCGCGTCGGGTTCTTCCGCGCGGACGGCCAGCGCGGTGTCCAGCAGGTCCTCCCGCCGCGCGGGGTGCACCCGTACCCGCACGGTGATGTGGTCGCCGCCGGAGAGAAACCGCGCCGAGCGTTCCCGCCAGATTCGGTCCAGATCGATCCGGTTCGGCCGCTCTGCCGTTTCGGGGAGTTCCTCGGCGGCCAACACCCGCGCCAGCCGGTAGGTGCGGTCTGCGCCGGATCTCGTGGCCAGCAAGTAGCCCCGGTCACGTACGGTGACCAGGCCGATCGGATCCACAGTGCGCCACTGTGGTGTCTGGCCGTGGGCCGCGTAGTGAATGCGCAGCTTGTGTCCGGCGAGGACCGCGCGCCGGACCTCGATCATTGTGGTGCCGGGTACCTCATCAGTGACCAGCCGGCGTGCGAGCAGGTCGGTCTCCGGGTCGACGAGAAATCTCTGGGCCGCGTCGCTCGCGGTGGCCCGATGTCCTTCGGGCAGCGCGTCGACCACCTTCCGCATGGCCGAAGCGAGCGCCGAGCCGAGGCCGAACACCCGCTCGCCGCGCCCCGATCCGGCGGCCAGCAAGGCGAGGGCCTCGTCGTGGTTCAGTCCGGTGAGTTCGGTCCGGAAACCGGGCAACAGCGCAAACCCGCCGTGCCGGCCGCGTTCGGCGTAGACCGGGACACCGGCCGCGGACAGCGCCTCGATGTCGCGCAGCACGGTGCGGGTGGACACCTCCAGCTCGCGGGCCAGCGTGTCCGCAGTCAGCCGACCGCGCTGGCGCAGCAGTAGCACCAGGGAGACCAACCGGTCGGCGCGCATGCCCAGAACGCTAGCCGAATACATGACCAAGGGTGTCGTGATTTGTTGGCAGGCTCGTCGACGCGACGTCAAAGCCGGCTGCTACCGAGCCGATGGACGTACGTACTCCCGATGAATCGAATGGAGCCGATGTGGCAGTGGAACGCACGGCGGTCAACCCGGTGACATGGTCGGCGGAGATGGGATTCAACCAGGGTGAGGTTGTCTCCGGGCACACACGGACCCTGTACGTCTCGGGGCAGACCGCGATGAGCGGCGACGGCAAGCCCCAGCATGACGGTGACATGGCGGCGCAGTTGGCACTGAGCATCGACAACCTGGAGGCCGTGCTCGGCGAGGCCGGCATGTCTCTCGCGAACCTCGTCCGGCTCAACGTCTACACGACGGACGTCGATCTGCTGTTCCAGCACTACGGCGTGCTGGCGGCGCGGTTGGGTGCCGCCGGGGTGGCGCCGACCACCACGATGCTCGGGGTGACGCGACTGGCGATCCCCGGCCAGCTCGTCGAGCTCGAGGGAACCGCCGTCGCGTGACGGGCAGTCGACCCCTCACGCGTCGCTGACGCCGCCGTGCCCGGGTCGTGCGGCTGGAATGGACCGGCCCGGCGGGCAATCGCCTGTACGCCAAGCGCCGCGACCGTGGTCGCACGGTCAGGGGCTGACCAGCGAGCAGAACCAGCCTGCCCCCAAGTGAGACAACGGTGAACCCCGCTCCCCCGCCGGCAGGCGGTCATGCTGACGGCGGCGACGAGCAGTCGAGGCTTGCGAGGTCGACCGAGTCGGCCATGGCCTGCATGCCCTTGTCGTTGGGGTGCACATGGTCGCCGTTTCGAGGAAGGGGAGCATGCGCTCGGGGTCGCAGGGACTGCGCAGAGCCCGGTCGAAGTCGGCCACGCCGTCGAACTCGCCGCTGTCCCGGATGAACGCGTTGACCTCCTGCCGTACGGCCTCCCCTGCCGGGTCCCATTCGGACCAGCCCTTGTAGGGGCCGACCGTGGCGCCGACCACGCACAGTCCGGCGTCATGGGACCGCTCGATGATCTCCCGGTAGCCGTCGATCAGGTCCTGCGTTGTCACCCCGGTGTGGGCCTTGATGTCGTTGATGCCCTCGAAGAAGAACACGGTCCGGACTCCGGGGGTGGGACAGGACATCGCGGTCCAGCCGGTTGAGTGCGCTCTGTCCGGCGCCGTCGGCGAGCAGCCTGTTGCCGGAGATTCCTTCGTTGGCGACTCCCACGACGGTCGTCGCGGTGGACGTGCTCGACGACCGTTCGCGAGGGTCGCTCCGAACGACTCCGCGGCGGTGGGGCTCTCGCCGTGGGTGCCGGTCAGGGTGATCGTTCCGGTGTAGCGTCCGCCGCCGCTCTGGGTGAAGTGCAGGACGATGACGTCGTCGGGGTGGCTGGCGTACATCTCGCGTCGGCGGGTGATGCCGGAGCGGACGTAGGAGCTGGTGACCAGGCCTTGGGAGAGGTCGAACCCCGGGGCGTGCAAGTCGACTGCTGTGACCACCCGTTGGTGGCTGATCCAAGGTCACGTTCTGCTGAGGGTCAGCACTCCCCCGGCTTGGGACGCGAGGTCATATGACGCAGCGTGGGCCGTGACCGCCGCGAGTGATGCGGCATCAAGCCAAAGTTGCGTCGGTCGTCTTCCGGGATTGTCGCCTCGCTCATATCCTCGTGCGCCGATGTTACCGACGGTAAGGGGTGGCGATGAGCGGCACCACGCGCAGAAAGTTCCTGGGCACTGCCGCGGCCGTCGGCGGCGGGGTCACCCTCGCAACCCCCCAGCGGGCTTCGGCCGAGAACGGCAGCGCAGCAGCGCAGACCGTGGCCGTACTGGGCGGGGGCGTCGCCGGCCTCACGGCCGCGCACGAACTCGCCGAGCGCGGCTTCCGGGTCACGGTCTACGAACGCAAGGCACTGGGCGGCAAGGCCCGCAGCATGGACGTACCGGACAGCGGCACGGGCGGCCGCCGCCCCCTGCCAGGAGAGCACGGCTTCCGCTTCATCCCCGGCATCTACCACAACCTGCCCGACACGATGCGGCGCATCCCGTTCCCCGGCAACCCCAACGGTGTCCACGACAACCTCGTCGCCCCCAAGGAGATGCTGTTCGCCCGGTCGGGCGGCCGCGAGGACATCCGGATCCCGCTGCCCTGGCCCGGCAACACCCCGGCCGAACTCACCCCCGACGAGATCCGCCGCGCCCTCACCTCGGTCCTGGACACGGCCTTCAACCTCCCCCTCCACGAGGCCCTCTACTTCGCCAACCGCTTCCTGGTCTTCCTCACGAGCTGCGACGAGCGCCGCGACGACGTATGGGAGCGGACGCCGTGGTGGGAGTTCGTACGGGCCGGACGAATGTCCTACGACTATCAGCGGATCCTGGCCATCGGCATCACCCGCAACATCGTGGCCACCAAGGCGGAGGAGGCCAGCACCCGTACGGTCGCCACCCTGCTGGAGGCCTTCGCCTTCAACCTCCTCGGGCGGGGCGCGGACGGACCACTGGACCGGATCCTCAACGCGCCCACCAACGAGGCCTGGATCGACCCCTGGGTGACGTACCTGAGGTCACTCGGGGTCGAGTTCCATGTCGGCTGGACCGTACGCGACTTGACCCTGGGCGGAGGTGTGATCACCGGGGCTGTCGTGGAGGACCCCGGAGGCGCGCGCCGGACCGTCACCGCCGACCACTACATCTCGGCGATGCCGGTCGAGCACGCCCGCCGCACATGGAACTCCGCCGTACGCGCCGCCGACCCCCAACTGGCCGAGTGCGACCGGCTGGAGACGGACTGGATGACCGGCATACAGTTCTATCTGACCGAACGTACGCCGATCCTGCACGGCCACCTCGACCTCATCGACTCCCCGTGGTCGCTGACCGCGATCGCCCAGGCCCAGCACTGGCCGGGCCACGACTTCCCCGCCGACTTCGGCGACGGCACGGTCGCGGACTGTCTGTCCGTGGACGTCTCTGAGTGGGACCGCCCGGGCATCCTGTACGGCAAGACGGCCAAGCAATGCACCCGTACCGAAGTCGCCCGCGAGGTGTGGGCGCAGTTGAAGGCGGCGCTCAACGACAGCGGCCGTACGGTCCTGAAGGACTCCGTGCTGCATTCCTGGTTCCTCGATCCGGCCGTGGACGGACTCGGCACCCCGAACCCGGTCAACGAGGAACAGCTGCTCATCCATCCGACGGGGACCTTCCACCACCGCCCGCGCTCGGCCACGAAGATCCCCAACTTCTTCCTGGCGGGCGACTACGTGGCCGTGCCCATCGATCTCGCCACCATGGAAGGCGCCAACTCCTCGGCCCGGCAGGCCGTCAACGCCCTGCTGGAACAAGTCGACTCGACCGCCGAACGGTGCACCGTGACCCCCTTGTACCGGGCCCCCGAGTTGGAGGCACTCAAGCGGCACGACCGCACCCGCCACCTCCTCCGGCTGCCGAATCTCTTCGACATCGGCTGAAAGCCCTTGGAACCGCCCACTCGCGTCCGCACCACCTCGGGCGGAGATCGGGATGTCGCACTGAGGCGCTCGAGTCTCCAGTGGCTGGAAGGTCCAGGATCTCGTCCATGGACGACGAACGCCCCGACGTGCTCACCATCGGCCAGCTCGCGCACCGCACCGGGCTTCCGGTGCGTACCTTGCGCTTTTGGTCGGACGAGGGAGCGGTGCCGCCGGTGGCCCGCTCCGCGGGCGGCTACCGGCTGTACGACGCCGAGTCCGTGGCCCGTGTCGAGCTGGTCCGCACCCTGCGGGAGCTGGGCCTCGGGCTCGACGACGTGTGCCGCGTCGTGAGCGGCCGCACCACGGTCGCCGAGGTCGCCGACGCGCATGTGGCCGCGCTCGACGCGCAGATCCGTTCGCTCAAGGTGAGCCGGGCCGTCCTGTCCACCGTGGCCAAACGGGGTTCGACCGCTGAGGAGACAGCACTGATGAACCGGTTGGCGCGGCTTTCCGCCGCCGAACGCAAGCAGATCATCGACGAGTTCAAGGAGGAGGTGTTCGGCGGTCTCGACGTCGAGCCGCGCGTGCGCGACCGCTTGCGCAGCCTCAGCATCGCGTTGCCCGACGATCCCGCACCGGAGCAGGTCGACGCCTGGATAGAACTGGCCGAACTGGTGCGGGACCCCGGCTTTCGCGCCCGGCTGCGCACATGGATGGAGCTCAACACGCCCGCACCGGGGCAGGGGCCTCCCCCCGGGGCGTCCATCTGGTGGGCCAGGCAGGTCGTGCAGACCGTCGCTAAGGTCAGAAAACGCGGGGTCGCTCCCGAGGGGCCGGCAGCGGCCGCGGTGCTGTCCGAGCTGTTCGGCGACGCCGATCGGGCCGCCGTGCTGGGCAGCGTGGAGGCCGGGATCGAGGCAGGCGCGGAGCGCTACCGCAGGCTCGTCGCCCAGGTGCGCGGGCAGGATTCATCGCCCGACGCGACCGAGGAACTGAATTGGCTGGCACGGGCCCTGCGCGCCACAGCAGATCAGACCTGACCGGCCGTATTGTGCTTGTGCGCCACCATCGCCCGGATTTACCAGCGCTACGGCGGACATGAGCTGCTCCTGACTGACTCCTGTCTGAGGAGGAACTGCTCGATCTAGATCAGGTGCTGCGACGCACGGACAATTTTGAGATCCACTTCCCGGGCGGAAGTTACGTCGGGGCGCAACACCAGGCCGACGAGGTCATTGAGGCAGTGCGAACACACCTCGGCCCATGGCGTCTTCGGCAGGCAGGCTCGAAGGTGCGCCAGGACGCCGCGCGTCGCCATGGCCAGCGGTCGGGCGAATCTTCTGTGGCCGGAGAGCAACATGGTACTTCGAGACATCTATCCCGTTGCGCGAAGCGGCATTTCATGGCCTGCTTCAGAGGCCCGTAGCGTCGGATTCATGGAGTGGAGTTTTCATACGGCCGAAGAGTTGGCGGCCGCATTGCGTGCCGGTGAAGTGACCTCGGCGGAACTGACCGATGAGGCGATTGCCCGCATCGAGCGCGACGACAAGGTGATCAACGCGATCTGTGTGCCGGACTTCGACCGTGCGCGGGCCGCCGCGCGCGGTGCCGACCGGGCGCGCGCCCGCGGCGAGGTCCGGCCGTTGCTCGGTATTCCGGTGACGGTCAAAGAGTCCTACAACATGGCTGGGCTGCCCACGACCTGGGGCATGCCGCAACACCGGGACTATGTGCCGGCCGAGGACGCGGTACAGGTGTCGCGTCTCAAGGCCGCGGGCGCGGTGGTGCTGGGTAAGACCAATGTGCCCTTGGGGCTGCAAGATATCCAGAGCTTCAACGAGCTCTACGGCACCACTAACAATCCGTGGGATCACGATCGCACGCCGGGCGGATCCTCCGGCGGATCAGCGGCGGCCCTGGCGTCCGGATTCTGCGCGCTGTCCATCGGCTCCGACCTCGCCGGTTCGCTGCGCACCCCCGCGCATTTCTGCGGCATCTATGCGCACAAGCCGACACTCGGACTGGCGGCACCCCGCGGCATGGTCGCGCCGCCGGCACCGCCATTGCCGGTCGACCTTGATCTGGCCGTCGTCGGCCCGATGGCGCGCACCGCCCGCGACCTCGAACTCCTACTCGACGTCATGGCCGGACCGGACCCGCTTACGCTCGGCAAGGCGTACGACGTGACGCTGCCGCCAGCGCGCCACGAGCGGCTCGGCGACTTCCGGGTCCTGGTCGTCGACGAGCATCCGCTCATTCCGACCGGGTCCGCTGTGCGGGCGGGCGTGAACCGGGTGGCCGACGCGCTTGCCGACGGCGGCGCCCGCGTCGAACGGCACACTCCTCTGCTGCCCGATCTGACCGAAGCCGCCATGCTTTACAGGCAGTTGCTGTTCTCGGGCTCTGTCGCGCGTTTTCCCGTCGAAGCGTACGAGCAGTTGCGGACGCGCGCCGCCGGACTGGGCGCAGACGACCAGAGTCTCGACGCGGCGCTGCTGCGTGGCATGGTGCTCAGCCACCGCGACTGGATCGAGGCGAACAACCGTCGCGAACTCCACCGCCACGGCTGGCGGCAGCTCTTCGCCGAGTTCGATGCCGTGGTGTGTCCGATCACGCCCACTCCCGCGTTCCCGCACGACCACAACCCCAATCCGCTGGAACGCCGGATCGACATCGACGGCGTCGGGTACCCGTACTTCGACCAGCTCGTCTGGGCCGGTCTGGCCACTATGCCCGGCCTGCCCGCCACCGCCATACCAGCGGGCCGCTCCCCCGAGGGCCTGCCGGTGGGAGTGCAGCTCATCGGTCCGATGTTCGAGGACCGCACCCCGCTGCGGCTGGCCGAACTGCTCGAGCAGAGGATCGGCGGCTTCCAGGCACCGAGGTAGGGCGTACTACCGGGTGTCCGTCGAGGATGAGGTGCGGATGACGAGCGAGGGCTGGGGCCTGATCCTGACGCTCGCGGCCTGGCACGCGGGACCGGCCATGTCGGCTGTCCAGTCTCCTCGACAGCCGAATCGTGTTCGCATCAGACGCGAAGCCTTCGCGTAGCCGCGGCGTCGGGACACCAAGGCGTGGACCGTCGTGGCCACGGTTCTCAACGCCGGACTGCGTTACGAGGGTCGAGAACCGAGCGGCTGCGGCAAAGAGCGCCAGCAGGCTGGTCGTCGAGCAGCTTCTGGGCGACGGAGCTTGCCGCCGATGTCGTCCCCGTCGCCGACCCCTTCGGTCCGCCTGTCTCCCAGGGCCCGCGTCAGGCTCGACCCCGTTCAGGCCAGCAGGACATCTTCACCCGCAGTCACAGGGACGACCTGCTCGGCCGACGGCGCCTTGACCTTCACCGGCGTCCCGAAGTCCGACAGCGTCATCGTCGTCATGGCCTTCACACCGCCGAAGCAGGACAGCCGGGCCCGGACGGCGCGCCCCTTCGCGTCGACCCACACGTCCGCGTAGACGGGCATGTCGTCGCCCAGCTTCTTGCGCAGGTCGTCCAGGCCCCGCTTCGTCTCCGTCGTCATGCCGAGCGTCGCGGTGGCGTGGTCGATCGTGCCCCGGTAGTGCACCGCAGGGGCGTCGTTCACCTGCTCCTTGCCCTCGTTCGACACCTGCCGCATCGCCTTCATCTGGCGGAGCAGATGCTCAGGGTCGTTCAGCGGCGCCCGCAGGAAATAGCGGGTCAGTGCCTCGCTCCGAACGGCCGAGGCCCACTGGCCCTCGCCCACCGCGCGCGAGCCCCGCACATAGACGGTGTCGCCGACGAAGACTTCCTCGACGGGGTCCATGCCACTGTCCTCGAACTCCACCGTGAGCCGGCCCCTGTCACCCGCCAGGTCGAAGGCGCCGGTGATCGCGAACACGTACGTCGTGGGGCTGTCGGCGGACTTCAGCTCGATCTTCTCGTCCACGCGGGCGCTGTCCGCGCTCGTCCTCTCGATCGCGGCGCGCACGGCCGCCCCGTGATCCACGGCCTTCTTCGCACTCTCACCCGAGTCATCGTCCGCACCGCCGGAACAGGCGCTGCAGAGCAGGAGGACAGCAGCGGAGAGGAGGTGGGCGCGGCGCATGGACTCTCCGAGGAATCATTACTGCGGCAGGGTGGAGCCCGTCAGGGCCGGTAGATCTTCGCACGAAACCGGTGGCGGGGACGGCGAAACGTCGGCTGGACAGCGAGGCCCGGTACACGGCCACATGTCGGCATCTGCTGGACGGTCTTCTCGCGAGCGTCGTAGAGCTGCTGGGCCAGTTCGGCCTGGTCCGGAGTCAGCTTGGGGCGGCGCCCGCCGACCCGGCCGCGCGCCCGCGCGGAGGCGAGCCCGTCGTTGGTGTTCGCCACGATCAGCTCTCGCTGGAGCTCAGCGAGCACGCTGAGCATGCCGAACATGGCGTGGCCTTCCATGGTGGCGGTGTCGATGCCCTGCTCGATGACGTGCAGACCGATGCCGCGCTCGCGTAGGTCGGCGCCGAGTGTCGGCAGACGGTTGTTTCTCGACACCCGAGCGAGGTCTGGCGAGCGCCACCCACGTGCGACCGGCTCCCCTCGATGCCGGGCGGCTGACGCCCGCAGTGCACGCCTTGCCGAATGGCCGACGTAGAGAGCTATAGTGCTAGGCAACTAGATAAATGGAGGAATCGGTGATTGAGTTCCACCTGAACAGCCGGTCCGGCCTGTCGCCGTACCAGCAACTGGTCCAGCAGGTGAAGCACGCACTGCGCCTGGGCCTGCTGAAGGAGGGGGACCGGCTGCCGACGGTCAAGGACGTGGCCAAGCAGATGGCGGTCAACCCGAACACGGTGCTCAAGGCGTACCGGGAGCTGGAGCACGAAGGCCTGGTGGCCCCCCGCCCCGGCGTCGGGACGTTCGTGACCCGGACGCTGGCCGACGGCACGCTCGCCGCACAGGGACCGCTGCGCAAGGACCTGCAGCGCTGGCTGACCAAGGCCCGGCTGGCCGGGCTCGACGACGAGAGCATCGAGGCGCTGTTCCTGAACACGTTTCGTAACGCCGCCGGAGAGGACGTAGCGTGAACGCCGTCTTACGAGCCCAGGGCCTGGGCAAGAGGTACAAGCAGCGCTGGGCGCTGCAGAACTGCGACCTGGACATCCCCGCCGGCAGGGTGGTCGGCCTGGTCGGCCCCAACGGCGCCGGCAAGTCGACCTTATTGAAGCTGGCCTCCGGCATGCTGACCCCGACGACCGGCACCATCGAGGTGTGCGGTGGTCGTCCCGCTGAGGGTGTGAAGCAGCTGGCCAAGGTCGGTTTTGTCGCCCAGGACACCCCGACCTACGCCGCGCTGAGCGTCGCCGACCACCTCGAATTCGGCAAGCGCCTCAACCCGAACTGGGACAACGCCGTGGCGCGCGACCGGATCCGTCGCCTCGGTCTGGACCCGAAGCAGCGGGCCGGCAAGCTGTCCGGCGGCCAGCGCGCGCAGCTCGCTCTCACCCTGGGCATCGCCAAGCGCCCCGAACTGCTCATCCTGGACGAGCCGGTCGCGGCCCTCGACCCGCTCGCCCGACGGGAGTTCATGCAGGACCTGATGGAGGCCGTCGCCGAGCACGAGCTGAGCGTCGTGCTCTCCTCCCACCTGGTCTCCGATGTGGAGCGGACCTGCGACTACGTCATCGTCCTGGTCGACTCCCGGGTACAGGTGGCCGGTGACATCGACGACCTGACCGCCAGCCACCACCGGCTCACCGGCCCGCGCAGGGACCCGGAGACGCTCCCGGCCGGTCAGCACGTCATCACCGCCAGCCACACCGACCGGCAGACCACCCTCCTGGTGCGCACCGACACCGCGGTCCACGATCCGTCCTGGACCGTCAGCCCGCTCGGCCTGGAAGACATCGTTCTGGCCTACATGACCCGGCCTGCCGATGCGGTGCGTGACACCCGACCCGCACTGGAGGTACTCCGATGATCTGGCTGACCTGGCGCCAGTTCCGCACTCAGGCCGCCGTGCTGTTCGCCGCGGTGGCTGCCCTCGCCGCCACCCTCGCGGTCACCGGCCCGCAGTTGGCCGACCTCTACCGGACGGCCGGCAGCGACCTGGTGGACCAGGTCTCCAGTTCGGACCAGACCCTCTACTACACCGGACTGGCGGTTGTGCTCGCCGTGCCGGCGGTCATCGGGATGTTCTGGGGCGCGCCGCTGATCTCCCGTGAACTGGAGACCGGCACCCACTACCTCGCGTGGAACCAGGGCGTCACCCGCACGCGCTGGCTGGCGACCAAGCTGGGCCTTGGTGCGGCGGCCTCCATTACCGCCGCAGGACTGGCCACACTCGCGGTGAGCTGGTGGAGCAGCCCCATCGACCGGGCTGTCAACGGCGGTGCCGAGACGGACACGTACTTCCCGCGGCTCGACCCCGTGGCCTTCGCCGCACGGGGTGTCGTCCCCATGGCCCATGCCGCCTTCGCCTTCGTCCTGGGCGTCGCCCTCGGCCTCGTCATCCGCCGCACCCTGGCCGCGATGGCAACCACACTCGTCGCCTACGCCGCCGTCCAGATCACAGTGCCGATGTGGATCCGGCCTCATCTGGTCGCCTCGGATCAGACCACCGTGCCGATCACGACCGGTATCCCCATCAGCATCCAGGAAGGCGCCAAGGAGATCGTTGCGCAGGCCGAAGTGCCCGGTGCCTGGGAAACCTCCCAACAGACGCTGAACGCCGCCGGTCAGCGGTCCTCCCTGCCGTCGTCCTTCGCCGAGTGCCTACGCCCCGAGTCGGGCTCGCCCACCGCGCAGCAAATCGACGGCTGCATCGCCGACCTCGGTGCCCAGGGCTACCAGCAGCAGGTGACGTACCAGCCCGCCGGGAACTTCTGGGCCCTTCAATGGGCCGAGACCGGGCTTTACATCGCACTCGCCCTGGCCCTGACCGGGTTCTGCGCCTGGTGGATCCGCCGCCGAGTGACCTGACAGACGGCAGTCCCACCACGGGAGTATC
>NZ_JBHUQX010000292.1:0-12081 GCF_042674225.1 Streptomyces sp. NPDC056948 | reverse complement strand
GGATTTACTTCTTGACGTCGCACGTGTGGCCGAGTTGACTTCCAGCCACCTCGGCCGCAATGTCGCGGCCTCGTCAGGGAGGTTTCTGAAGTGAACACGCGTATGCGTCGCGCCGCTGTTGCGATTGCCGCCGGTGCGATGGCCGTTTCGCTTGCTGCCTGTGGCAGCGCCAAGGAGTCCGGCGACAACGCCGATTCCAGTGGGTCCGCCAAGAAGGGCGACGACATCAAGGTCGGTCTGCTCCTTCCGGAGAACGCGACCGCCCGCTACGAGAAGTTCGACCGGGTGCTCATCGAGAAGAAGGTCAAGGAACTCACGAGCGGCAAGGGCGAGGTCGTCTACGCCAACGCCAAGCAGGACGCCGCCACGCAGAACCAGCAGGTCGACACCATGGTGACCAACAAGGTCGACGTGCTGATCGTGGACGCGGTGGACTCCAAGGCCATCGCCGGCTCGGTGAAGAAGGCCAAGGACGCCGGCATCCCCGTCGTCGCCTACGACCGTCTGGCCGAGGGCCCGATCGACGCCTACACCTCGTTCGACAACGTCACCGTCGGCAAGACCCAGGGCGAGGCCCTGCTGAAGGCCCTGGGCGACAAGGCCAAGGACGGCCAGATCGTCATGATGAACGGGTCCTCCACCGACCCCAACGCCGCCCTGTTCAAGAAGGGCGCGCACTCCGTCCTCGACGGCAAGGTGAAGGTCGGCCGCGAGTACGACACCAAGGAGTGGAAGCCGGAGAACGCCAACGCCAACATGGAGGGCGCCATCTCCGCCCTCGGCAAGGACAAGGTCGTCGGCGTCTACTCCGCCAACGACGGCATGGCCGGCGGCATCATCACGGCCCTGAAGGCCGCGGGCATCTCCGACATCCCGGTCACCGGCCAGGACGCCGAACTCTCCGGCGTGCAGCGCATCGTGACGGGCGAGCAGTACATGAGCGTCTACAAGCCCTACCCGCAGGAGGCCGACGTCGCCGCGGAGATGGCCGTCGCGCTCGCCCAGGGCAAGTCGCTCGACTCCATCGCCAAGGACAAGGTCGACAGCCCGACCACCAAGGCCGTCCCCTCCGTCCTCGTCCCGGTCGTGTCGCTGACCAAGGACAACATCAAGGACACCGTCATCAAGGACGGCATCTACACCGTGAGCGAGATCTGCACCGGCAAGTACAAGGCCGCGTGCGACAAGATCGGCCTCAAGTAGTCACCCCGAGTTCCTCCGGCGCCCCGCACACCAGCCCCGCAAAGCTACGCGGGGCGCCGGAGTGATCACTCCTCCCACACTTCTGCACAACCTCCCGCCGGGTCAGGCGGCGAAGGAGATGGTTCACGTGTCCGCTACGCCCGTGCTGGCGTTGCGCGGGGTCTCCAAGCGATTCGGTGCCGTACAGGCGCTCACCGACGTAGAGCTTGAGGTCCATGCCGGTGAGGTGGTCGCCCTGGTCGGCGACAACGGCGCCGGAAAGTCCACGCTGGTCAAGACGATCGCCGGCGTGCACCCCATCGATGAGGGCGTCATCGAATGGGACGGCAGGTCCGTCCAGATCAACAAGCCGCACGACGCCCAGAACCTGGGCATCGCGACCGTCTACCAGGACCTCGCGCTGTGCGACAACATCGACGTCGTCGGCAACCTCTACCTGGGCCGGGAGGTCCGCAAGCGCGGTGTCCTGGACGAGGTGGAGATGGAGCGCCGCTCCCGCGAGCTCCTCGACACGCTGTCGATCCGCATCCCCAGTGTGCGCATCCCGATCGCCTCGCTCTCCGGCGGCCAGCGCCAGACCGTGGCCATCGCGCGTTCCATGCTGGGCGATCCCAAGCTGGTCATCCTCGACGAGCCCACCGCCGCCCTCGGCGTCGAGCAGACCGCCCAGGTCCTCGACCTGGTCGAGCGGCTGCGTGAGCGCGGCCACGCCGTCATCCTCATCAGCCACAACATGGCCGACGTCAAGGCCGTCGCGGACAAGGTCGCCGTGCTGCGCCTCGGGCGCAACAACGGCATCTTCGAGGTCAAGTCGACCTCGCAGGAAGAGATCATCTCCGCCATCACCGGCGCCACCGAAAACGCCGTGACCCGCCGTGCGGCGCGCACGAACGGGGAGGCTTCCAAGTGAGCATCGACAAGACCTCCGCGGCTCCGGGAGCCCCCGAGGACCACATCGTGGAGAACCCCGAGGCGGCCAAGGCCGCCGTCACGGTCGTCGACCCACGGCTCCTGGTCCGCGAGCAGGGCTTCGCGGGCTACGTCACCGAGTTCAAGCGGAAGATGAAGTCCGGTGACCTGGGCTCCATCCCGGTGGTCGTCGGCCTGGCCATCATCTGGATCATCTTCCAGAGCCTGAACTCCAACTTCCTCACCGCGGGCAACCTGTCCGACATGTCCGTCGCCATGGTCGGCACCGGCATGATCGCCGTCGGCATCGTCTTCGTGCTGCTGCTCGGCGAGATCGACCTGTCGGTCGGCTCGGTCAGCGGTGTCGCGGGCGCGAGCTTCGCCGTGCTCAACGTCACCAACGGCATGAACGAGTGGCTCGCCTTCGCGCTGTCCATCGTCACCGGCACGGTCGCCGGAGCGCTGCACGGCTTCTTCTTCGCGAAGATCGGCGTCCCCGCGTTCGCCGTCACCCTGGCCGGCCTGCTGTTCTGGAACGGCTTCATGCTCCAGGTCCTGGGCGACAACGGCACGATCAACCTCGACCCGGACGGGGTCGTGGCCCAGCTCACCAGCTACTACTTCTCCGACGTGGCCGCCGCCTACGGCCTCGCCACGGTGGTGACCGCCGGGTACTTCCTCAGCTCCTTCCTCGGCAACCGGCGGCGTGAGGCCGCGGGCGTGCCGTCGCGGCCGCTGAGCGAGACGGTGGTGCGGACGGTGCTCCTCGCCGTCCTGACCTTCGCCGTCGCGATCGTCTTCAACCAGTACAAGGGCCTGCCCCTGGCCGTGGTGATCTTCATCGTGGTGCTCCTCGTCACGGACTTCGTGCTGCGGCGTACGGCGTACGGGCGGAAGGTCTTCGCCCTCGGCGGCAGCGTCGAGGCGTCGCGGCGTGCCGGTATCAACGTGGAGCTGGTCCGGATCTCGGTGTTCGCGATCTCCGGGACGTTCGCAGCGGTCGGCGGTCTGTTCATCGCGTCGAAGATCGCCGCGGCGAACCAGGGCGCGGGCGGCGGTGACCTGCTGATGAACGCGATCGCCGCCGCGGTGATCGGCGGTACGTCGCTGTTCGGCGGTCGCGGCCGGACCTGGAACGCGCTGCTCGGCGTGTTGGTGATCGTGTCGATCCAGTACGGGCTCGCCCTGGAGGGCATCGCCTCTCCGGTGCAGTACATGATCACCGGTGGTGTGCTGTTGGCCACGGTCGTGATCGACGCGGTGACGCGCAAGACGCAGAAGACCGCGGGGCGCGCGTAACGCTGACCGACCCCCTGTGCCCGGCACCGACAGGTGCCGGGCACAGTTGTGTCGTAGGTGTGGCACAACTTGGGTACAGCCGAAAGCGTGATGTATGCCCCATGGCCTCGGCGCAGCCCGCAAGGGCGGAACATTAGACTCGACACGCCCGGCAACAGCTCGATCAGCTCTACTGCAAGGAGGCACGGGTGCCGCTGCTGACCCGTATCAGGGGACCGCGCGATCTGGACCGGCTCAGCCTGGAGGAGCTGAACCAGCTGGCGGAGGAGATCCGGAGCTTCCTCGTCGAAGCGGTCTCCAAGACCGGCGGTCACCTCGGCCCCAATCTCGGCGTGGTGGAGCTCACCATCGCCCTGCACCGGGTCTTCGACTCGCCCAGAGACAAGGTGCTCTGGGACACCGGCCACCAGTCCTACGTCCACAAGCTGCTCACCGGCCGTCAGGACTTCTCCAAGCTCAAGATGAAGGGCGGCCTGTCCGGCTACCCCTCGCAGGCCGAGTCCGAGCACGACGTCATCGAGAACTCGCACGCCTCGACCGTCCTCGGCTGGGCCGACGGCATCGCCAAGGCCAACCAGATCAAGGACCGCGACGACCACGTGGTCGCCGTGATCGGTGACGGGGCCCTGACCGGCGGCATGGCCTGGGAGGCGCTGAACAACATCGCCGACGCCAAGGACCGCCCCCTCGTCATCGTCGTGAACGACAACGAGCGGTCCTACGCGCCGACCATCGGCGGCCTCGCCAACCACCTCGCGACCCTGCGGACGACGGACGGCTACGAGCGCTTCCTCGCCCGCACCAAGGAGGTGCTGGAGCGCACCCCCGTCGTCGGCCAGGCGCTCTACGACACCCTGCACGGCGCCAAGAAGGGCCTCAAGGACTTCATCGCCCCGCAGGGCATGTTCGAGGACCTCGGCCTGAAGTACGTCGGCCCGATCGACGGACACGACCTCGAAGCCCTGGAGTCCGCACTCGCCAAGGCCAAGCGCTTCGGCGGCCCGGTCATCGTGCACTGCCTCACCGAGAAGGGCCGCGGCTACCAGCCCGCCCTCCAGGACGAGGCCGACCGCTTCCACGCCGTCGGCAAGATCCACCCCGACACGGGCCTGCCGATCAAGAGCTCCGGCGCCGACTGGACCTCCGTCTTCGGCGACGAGATGGTCGAACTCGGCAAGGAGCGCGAGGACATCGTCGCCATCACGGCCGCGATGCTCCAGCCGGTGGGCCTGGAGAAGTTCGCCAAGCGCTTCCCCGACCGGGTCTACGACGTCGGCATCGCCGAGCAGCACGGCGCCGTCTCGGCGGCGGGCCTGGCGACGGGCGGAGTGCACCCCGTGTTCGCCGTGTACGCCACCTTCCTCAACCGCGCCTTCGACCAGGTGCTGATGGACGTGGCCCTGCACAAGTGCGGTGTCACCTTCGTGCTGGACCGGGCCGGTGTCACCGGCACCGACGGGGCCTCCCACAACGGCATGTGGGACATGTCGATCCTTCAGGTCGTGCCGGGGCTGCGGCTGGCCGCGCCGCGTGACGCCGACCAGGTCCGCGCGCAGCTCCGCGAGGCCGTCGCGGTCGACGACGCGCCGACCGTGGTCCGCTTCTCCAAGGGCGCCGTCGGTCCCGCCGTACCCGCCGTCGGCCGCGTCGGCGGCATGGACGTGCTGCGCGAGCCCGGCACCGACCGGCCGGACGTGCTGCTGGTCTCCGTGGGCGCCCTCGCCCCGATGTGCCTGGAGATCGCCGGTCTGCTCGACAAGCAGGGCATCTCCGCCACCGTCGTCGACCCGCGCTGGGTCAAGCCCGTCGACGAGGCCATGGCCCCGCTCGCCGAGCGGCACCGCGTGGTCGTCACCGTCGAGGACAACAGCCGGGTCGGCGGTGTGGGATCGGCGATCGCGCAGGCGCTGCGGGACGCGGGGGTGGATGTGCCGCTGCGTGACTTCGGCATCCCGCCGCGCTTCCTCGACCACGCCACGCGTGCCGAGATCCTCGCCGAGATCGGCCTCACCGCGCCGGACATCGCCCGGCAGGTGACCGGACTGGTCGCCAAGCTGGACGGGCGGTACGAGCGGGCCGTGGACGCGGTGGACTCCGTGGAGTCCGTGCGCGACTGACGCGGCTCGCGGCCGACACGGCCGAACGGGTTCCGATGGGCCGGTTTTCCCACCATGAGGGTGGTGGAACCGGCCCATTGGCGTGAATCAGCCCGCGCCGGGGCATACGGAGTGTGCCACCTCTCGATCATGTCGAGGACGACAAGCGTGGGAGGTATCCCGTGAGCAGCACCCTCTTCCGGACGAAGAAGGTCGAGCAGTCCCTCCTCGACACCGAGGAGCCAGAACACGCGCTCAAGAAGTCCTTGTCCGCGCTGGATCTGACCGTGTTCGGCGTCGGCGTGATCATCGGCACCGGCATCTTCGTACTCACCGGCACTGTCGCCAAGGACAACGCCGGGCCCGCGACGGCCCTGGCGTTCGTCGCGGCCGGCGTGGCCTGCGCCCTGGCCGCACTCTGTTACGCCGAGTTCGCGTCCACGGTCCCGGTCGCCGGGTCCGCCTACACGTTCTCGTACGCGTCCCTCGGAGAAATGCCCGCCTGGATCATCGGCTGGGACCTGGTTCTGGAGTTCGCGCTCGGTACGGCGGTGGTGGCCGTCGGCTGGTCGGGCTACATCCAGTCGCTCATGGAGAACGCGGGGTGGACGATGCCCGCGGCCCTGGGCAGCCGGGAGGGCGCCGACGCCTTCGGCTTCGACATCCTCGCCGCCGCGCTCGTCCTCGTCCTCACCGGCATCCTCGTCGTCGGCATGAAGCTGTCCGCGCGGATCACGTCGGTCGTCGTCGCCATCAAGGTGACGGTCGTCCTCGTCGTGATCATCGCGGGCGCGTTCCTCATCAACGGCGACAACTACGACCCGTTCATCCCGAAGGAGAAGCCGGTACCGGCCGGCTCCAGTCTCGACTCCCCACTGATCCAGCTCATGTTCGGCTGGGCCCCCTCCAACTTCGGCGTGATGGGCATCTTCACCGCCGCCTCGGTCGTGTTCTTCGCCTTCATCGGCTTCGACGTCGTGGCCACGGCCGCGGAGGAGACCAAGAACCCGCAGCGCGACATGCCGCGCGGCATCCTCGGCTCCCTCGTGATCTGCACGACGCTGTACGTCCTCGTGTCGATCGTCGTCACCGGTATGCAGCACTACAGCGAGCTGTCGGTCGACGCGCCGCTCGCCGATGCGTTCAAGGCGACCGGGCATCCGTGGTTCGCGGGCTTCATCAGCTTCGGGGCCGCGGTCGGCCTGACGACGGTCTGCATGATCCTGCTCCTCGGCCAGACCCGGGTGTTCTTCGCGATGAGCCGCGACGGGCTGCTGCCGCGGTTCTTCTCGCGTGTCCACCCGCGGTTCAAGACCCCGCACCGGCCGACGATCCTGCTCGGCGTGATCATCGCGGTGCTGGCCGGCTTCACGCCGCTGACCGAACTCGCGGCGCTGGTGAACATCGGCACGCTGTTCGCCTTCGTGGTCGTCGCGATCGGCGTGATCATCCTCCGCAAGACGCGTCCCGACCTGCCGCGGGCCTTCCGGACCCCGTGGGTGCCGGTCATCCCGATCCTGTCGGTGTGCGCCTCGCTGTGGCTGATGATCAACCTGCCCGCCGAGACGTGGGTGCGGTTCGGGATCTGGATGGCCGTCGGGTTCCTCGTGTACTTCCTCTACGGCCGCACGCACAGCCGCCTCGCGACCGGAGAGGAACCGAAGGCCGAGAACACGCCGTAGCCTCCGGCGACTGTGGGTCCACCCCCGCTGCGGGCATGCGTGCCGCTAGGGGCGGCACGGGTGGGCGCAGCGGCACCCCGCTACGCCGGGCTGCGGACCCACCCGGCCCCGGCACGGACGCCGAGCACCTCACCGCGGTCCTACGGCCGCACCGTACGCGGCCCCGCCACCTCCGCCCCCAGCTCGCCGACACGCCGCCGCAGCTCCCGGTCCGCCGTGACCACCAGTACGGACCGACCGGCCGCCCCCGCGACCACCTCGACGATGTGATCGTCACCGCTGCCCGACGCCGACTCCACCCGCACCCCCGGCACCGACTCCACCCCCCGAGCGGCCCCCTCCACCACGAGCAGGATCTCCACCGGCCCGGAAACCCCCGGCACCCCGTCCGACGCCAACCGGTCCCGCAGCCGCTCCGCGGCCCCCCGCCGGTCCCGCCACCAGCCGTCCGGTACCGACCCGACGACGTTCGCGGCGTCGACGACGACGAGGACAGGCGCGTTGTCGTTCATGCGGCCAGGGTCGCACGGCGGTTGTCGGCCAGGCAGGGGGCGGGCCGCGCACGGAGCCGGCCGACCCGCATAAAGTGAACTGGTGAACGGCGACTGGCTCATCCGCGGCCGCGATGGCCGCCTCACCGTCTATCTCCCCTCCGGAGACGCCGTCCTGTGCCGGGCGGAACGCGGTCCCGACGGCTCCTGGGACGCTCCCCGCACCGTCGGCGGCGGCCAGAAGCTGCACCCGGGCCCGGCGATCGGCCAGGGCGCCGACGGCTACACCCATCTGGCCGCCTGGCGGCCCACCGTGCCGGGCGAGTCGGGGCTCGTGCATTCGACGCACTTCCGGCCCCGGCTCGCGCCCCTGGACTGGGTCTCGATCGGGCACCCGGACAAGAAGGGTGACCGGACGGGCCCGCCGGCCGTTGCCGTCGACTCGGCGGGGCGTGGCTATGTCTTCGTCCGCAACCAGGGCGGTGGGGTGAGCCTGCGCAACCAGAAGGAGAAGGGCGGCTGGGGGCCCTGGCAGAACCTCGAAGGGCACGACGTGGTGGGCGAGCCGGCCGCCGTGACGGGGGAGTCGGGGCTGGTGGAGGTGTACGCCTCGGTGCCCGGCGGCGTGCTGCACTGGCGGCAGGAGGAGCACGGCAGGACGCCGGTGCGGACGGAGGGCGTCGAGGTGCCCGTCCGGCCGGGGACGCTCCGGGCGCTCGCCACGTCCGCCGGGCACACCACCCTCTTCTTCACGGACACCTCGGGCGACGTGTGCGCCTGGCGGCCGGGCGAGAAGCCGGTGACGCTCATCGCCTCCGCCGGACCCGGGCCGGTGTCCGCCGTGCGCTGTGACATCGAGGGGCACGACTGCACCGTGCTCGCCCAGCGGTCGGCGAGCGGCCGGGTCGCCTTCGCCGCCTATCCGACCGAACAGGAGTCGGCCGGTGCCTGGTGGACCGAGTCCGGCCCTCAGCTGCCCTCCGACGCCGTGGTGGCGGTGGCGCTGGACGAGCATGACGAGGTCGTTGCCGCGTCGCTCTCCCCGTCGGCCGGGACACTGCTTCTCACTCGCCGCAAGGACGAACCCGGGCTCGCGCTGGAGGCCTGGCGGGAGATCTGACACCCGGACAGGACCGTTCCTTTTGTGGCTCCCGTCGCTCCAGACACACCAGGTGTGTCAAGGGTTGTACGGATGTGTGCGTGACAAGGCGCACCTCGGGTGAACGTGGTCAAAAAGTGAAGGTCTTGTTAACCTCTTCGCACTTGTTCGATTTTGCGCGGGGGGCCGGTTGCTGTGCGCCTGGCCGGGGCCGTGGCAACGGGGTTGGGGAATGATGTCGTGAGCAGATCCTCCATGGTGGATCTTGTTGTTGTCGGACTCGGTTACGTGGGGCTGCCGTTGGCCAGGTCCGCGGCTGCCGCGGGACTGAAGGTGGTCGGCCTCGACCGCAGCCGCGGGGTGGTCGACGGGCTGAACGCCGGCTGTTCGCATGTGGACGACATCACCGACTCCGATGTGCGCGCCATGCTGGAGCGGGGCTTCGAGGCCACCGACGGGGCCGCGGTCATCGCGGATGCCGCCGCCGTCGTGGTGTGTGTGCCGACGCCGCTCACCGACCACGGTGCTCCCGACCTCGGCGCGGTGCACGCCGCCGTGGACGACATCGCCGCCCATCTGCGGGCCGGCACGCTCGTGGTGCTGGAGTCGACGACGTACCCGGGGACCACCGACGAGGTCGTCAGGCCGCGGCTGGAGGCCGGGGGACTGCGGGTCGGGGCCGACTTCCATCTCGCCTTCTCCCCGGAGCGCATCGACCCGGGGAATCCTTCCTTCGGGCTGGAGAACACGCCCAAGGTCGTCGGCGGCATCACGGCCGACTGCACCAAGGCGGCCCGCGCCCTCTACGAGCGTTTCGTGAACCGGGTCGTCGAGGCCAAGGGCACCCGCGAGGCCGAGATGGCCAAGCTGCTGGAGAACACCTACCGGCACGTCAACATCGCGCTCGTCAACGAGATGTCGATGTTCTGCCGTGAGATCGGCGTCGATCTGTGGGACGCGATTCGGTGCGCTTCCACGAAGCCGTTCGGGTTCGCGCCCTTCTACCCCGGTCCGGGCGTCGGTGGGCACTGCATTCCGATCGACCCCAACTACCTTTCGTACAAGGTGCGTTCGCTGGGTATCCCGTTCCGGTTCGTGGAGCTGGCGCAGGAGATCAACCAGCGGATGCCCGTGCATGTGGTGAACCGGGCCGCCGATCTGCTCAACGACCAGGGGAAGGCCGTGCGCGGCTCCCGGGTGCTGCTGCTCGGCGTGACCTACAAGCCGGACATCTCCGACCAGCGCGAGAGCCCTGCGCTGGCCGTTGCGGAGAACCTCCTCGCGCGGGGCGCCGAGCTCGTCTACTTCGACCCCCGGGTCGAGGACTGGCGCGTCGGCGGGCTGCCCGTCGAGCGGGCCGATGACTATCTCGCCGCCGCCGAGACCGCCGACCTGACCGTCCTGCTCCAGCCGCACCGCGAGATCGACCTCGACGAACTCGCCGACCGTGCCCGGGCGTTGTTCGACACCCGGGGCAAATCCGCCGACCACCCGCGGGTGGTCAAGCTGTGACTTCCGAAGATACGTACATACCCGGGGCCGTCGACTCCGGTGGGCGTCGAGCGCACCGGAAGCGGCGGCACCTGAAGGTCTCGTACTTCGTCTTCCTGGGCCTGGCCGCGCTGATCGCCACCCGGCTCGACGCCGGTTCCCTGCACCTGTACTCCATGGGTGCCATGGGCCTGCTGACCCTGAAGATGTTCGGCGCGCTCTTCTACCGTCCCGCCAAGGCCGGGCGGGAGGAGCTGGAGTACCTGGAGAACGCCTGGGTCACCGCGGTCATCCCGATCTACAACGAGGACCCGGTGATGTTCGAGCAGGGCATGCGCAGCCTCCTCGCGCAGAGCCGCCTGCCGAACGAGATCCACATCATCGACGACGCCAGCGCCAATGACTCCGGCATCAGGGCCGCGAAGAAGATGCGCCGCGAGTTCGAGGCCAAGGGCGTCAAGTACACCGTCAGCGTGCAGCCCGAGAACAAGGGCAAGCGTGAGGCGCTGGCGCTGGGCTTCGAGGCCGCCCCGTACTCCGACATCTTCCTCTGCGTCGACTCGGACACCGTGCTGTCCCGGGACACCGTGCGCGAGCTGCTGATGCCGCTGGCCGACGAGAAGATCATGGCCTCCACCGGCATGGTGCTGGCGCTCAACCACGACAGCAACATCTTCACCCGCCTCCAGGACCTGCGCTACGGCAACTCGTTCCTCTTCGAGCGGGCCGCCTACTCGCGGCTGAAGTCGGTGCTGTGCTGCTGCGGCGCGCTGTCGGCGTACCGCGGCACGCTGGTGCGCAAGTATCTGCCGGACTTCCTCAACCAGCAGTTCCTGGGCAAGCCGGCCGTCTTCGGCGACGACCGCCGGATGACCAACTACTGCCTGATAGAGGGCCAGGTCGTCTTCCAGGAGACGGCCGTCGGCTACACCGCCGTCCCCGAGAAGCTGCCGCACTTCCTGCGCCAGCAGGTCCGCTGGAACAAGTCCTTCTTCCGCGAGTCGCTGTGGGCCTTCCGGCACCAGAAGAAGTACCGGCCGGCCTTCTGGCTGACCTGTATGGAACTCGCGCTGTGGCTGGTCTTCGGCTCGGCGATGTTCTACTCGATGGTCATCCTGCCCATCATCAAGCCCCAGCAGTTCGTCGACCACATCGGCGACTACCTGGTCTTCATGGTGCTGATGGGCTATCTGCGCAATGTGCGGTACCTCGACTTCCCGCGCCGCGGGATGGGCTTCATCAAGCGGTTCGGCATGTTCCTGCTCGCGCCGATCTACGGCGTGATCCAGCTGACCCTGCTGACCCCGCTGCGCTTCTACGCCCTGTTCACCCTGCACAAGGGGAGCTGGGGCACCCGCCAGGGCGGCGTCGAGGTGTCCGTGGCCGGTGATCACGAGAACGATGTGACGGAGATCTTCGAGGAAGAGGACCCGTACTCCGACAAGAAGGTCACCGAGACGCTCCAGTTGATGCGTCTGGAGGGCGTGGCGCTGCGCACCCGGCCCCGCCCGACGGGTGGCATCCCGTCCCAGCCGCAGCCGATTCCCGGCTACGACGAGGAGCAGCACGCGGCGGTACCGCAGCAGCGTGTGAGCTGGGGGGCGCCGGCACCGGCCGGGCAGCAGCAGTGGCAGGGCGGCGGGTACGACGGATACCCCGATCAGTACCAGCAGCAGTACCCGGGCCACGGCCACGACTCTCAGCAGGGCGGATACCCGCACCAGGACCCCTCCTGGCAGCAGGGCCGGGACCAGGGCCAGGGATACGGGCAGGGCGGCTGGTAGAGCCGTGGAGAGGCAACGAGAGAGGGG
>NZ_JBHUQX010000291.1:0-12094 GCF_042674225.1 Streptomyces sp. NPDC056948 | reverse complement strand
GACAGCCCGGGGCCGGCTCTCCAAACCGGAGCTGGACCTCCTGGAGTCCACGACGGTGATGTTCCGGCAGTGGGACGCCCAGTGCGGCGGCGGCCTCCGACGCAAGGCGGTCGTCGGCCAGCTCCACGAGGTGACGGACCTGCTCCAGGAGCCCCAGCCCGAGGCCACCACCCGGCGGCTGTTCAAGGTCGCCGCCGAACTCGCCGAGCTGGCCGGCTGGATGTCGTACGACATCGGGCTGCAGCCGACCGCGCAGAAGTACTTCGTCCTCGCGCTGCACGCCGCCAAGGAGGCCGGTGACCGGCCCCTCGGCTCCTATGTGCTGTCCAGCATGAGCCGGCAGATGATCCACCTCGGGCGGCCCGACGACGCGCTGGAGCTGATCCACCTCGCGCAGTACGGCAGCCGCGACTGCGCGAGCCCGCGCACCCAGTCGATGCTGTATGCGATGGAGGCCCGCGCCTACGCCAACATGGGACAGCCCGGCAAGTGCAAGCGGGCGGTCCGGATGGCCGAGGACACCTTCGCCGACGCCGGCGAGTGGGACGAGCCGGACCCCGACTGGATCCGCTTCTTCTCCGAGGCCGAGCTGTACGGCGAGAACTCGCACTCGTACCGCGACCTGGCCTATGTCGCCGGCCGCAGCCCGACCTACGCCTCGCTGGCCGAGCCCCTGATGGAGCGGGCCGTGGAGCTGTTCGCCGAGGACGGCGAGCACCAGCGGTCGTATGCGCTCAACCTGATCGGCATGGCCACCGTGCACCTCCTCCAGCGGGAGGCCGAGCAGAGCACGGTCTTCGCCACCCAGGCCATGCAGGTCGCCAAGAAGGTCCGCTCCGAGCGGGTCAACACTCGTATCCGAAAGACGGTCGACACGGCCGCGCGCGACTTCGGCGACCTGGGCGAGGTCGTCGACCTCACCGAGCGGCTCGCCGCCGAGCTGCCCGAGACCGCGGAGGCGGTCTGACCGCCCCCCTCCGAGACCCCTGAACCCCGGCCGCGGCCGGCCCTCCCGAACTGCCCGACTCGGCTCCCCCATGCCAGGTCATCGGAAGGCCGACCGCGGCCGGCCTGTGCGTCCTGAAGGCAGCGGGGACCGAAGGTTGCGCCACGATAACGATCGGCGCGCCCGCAATCCGGCAGTTCATCGACGCGTAACACAGAACGCGCCTTCGTCACGGCCGCGAAACAACGAGGGGCTTCCACCGAAACCGCGCTGCGCCAATGTCGTGGCGCATAACCGGCCCGCCCCTCAATCCGCTCGAGGCTTCGCCCGCACGGGGCCGTACCAACGACGAGGAGACGCCGATGGCACCAGCCATCACCCTTGCCGCAGAGGCACCCAAGCTGTCTGCCGCCAACACAGGGTTCATGCTCATCTGTTCCGCCCTGGTGATGCTCATGACCCCGGGTCTGGCCTTCTTCTACGGAGGCATGGTCCGCGTCAAGAGCACCCTGAACATGCTGATGATGAGTTTCATCAGCCTCGGGATCGTCACCATCCTGTGGGTGCTGTACGGCTTCTCCATGGCGTTCGGCACCGACTCCGGGAGCCTCATCGGCTGGAACTCGGACTGGGTCGGCCTCACCGGGGTCGACAAGGGCGAGCTGTGGGGTACGTACAACATCCCGCTCCTGGCCTTCATGGTCTTCCAGCTCATGTTCGCGATCATCACGCCCGCCCTGATCAGCGGCGCTCTCGCGGACCGCGTGAAGTTCTCCGCCTGGGCGCTGTTCATCACGCTGTGGGCCACGATCGTCTACTTCCCCGTCGCCCACTGGGTCTGGGGCGAGGGCGGCTGGGCCTTCGACCTGGGCGTGATCGACTTCGCCGGTGGTACGGCGGTCCACATCAACGCGGGTGCCGCGGCGCTCGGCGTGATCCTCGTCATCGGCAAGCGCTCCGGGTTCAAGAGGGACCCGATGCGTCCGCACAGCCTCCCGCTGGTCATGCTCGGCGCCGGTCTGCTGTGGTTCGGCTGGTTCGGCTTCAACGCCGGCTCGTGGCTCGGCAACGACGACGGCGTCGGCACGCTGATGTTCGTCAACACGCAGGTCGCCACCGCCGCCGCCATGCTGGCCTGGCTCGCCTACGAGAAGATCCGCCACGGCGCGTTCACCACGCTGGGCGCCGCCTCCGGCGCTGTCGCGGGCCTGGTCGCCATCACCCCGGCCGGCGGTTCGGTCACCCCGATGGGCGCGATCGCCGTCGGTGCCATCGCCGGTGTCCTGTGCGCCATGGCCGTCGGCCTGAAGTACAAGTTCGGCTACGACGACTCGCTCGACGTCGTGGGTGTCCACCTCGTCGGTGGTGTGGTCGGCTCCATCCTGATCGGCTTCTTCGCCAGCGGTAAGGGCCAGTCCGACGCCGCGGGCGTGCTCTACGGCGACCACAAGTTCGACCAGCTCTGGAAGCAGCTCGCCGGTGTCGGCGGTGTGCTCGCCTACTCCCTGATCGTCTCCGCGATCCTCGCCTTCGTCCTCCACAAGACCATCGGTATGCGGGTCTCCGAGGACGAGGAAGTCGCCGGCATCGACCAGGCCGAGCACGCCGAGACCGCATACGACTTCAGCGGCGCCGGTGGCGGTTCCGCCAAGACGGCCGTCACGGCCCCGGTCGCCGCGGCCGCGAGCAAGAAGGTGGACGCATGAAGCTCATCACCGCCGTCGTGAAGCCGCACCGGCTCGACGAGATCAAGGAAGCCCTGCAGGCCTTCGGAGTACACGGTCTGACGGTCACCGAGGCCAGCGGCTACGGTCGTCAGCGGGGCCACACCGAGGTCTACCGCGGTGCCGAGTACACCGTCGACCTGGTCCCCAAGATCCGCATCGAGGTCCTGGTCGAGGACGACGACGCCGAGCAGCTCATCGATGTCGTGGTCAAGGCCGCCCGCACCGGCAAGATCGGTGACGGCAAGGTCTGGTCCATCCCGGTCGAGACGGCCGTACGGGTCCGGACCGGCGAGCGCGGCCCCGACGCGCTCTGAGGCAGGCAAACAGAACAGGAGTCGCTGGGTGACGGGTACGGATGTGCAGAAGGAAGCAGAGGACTCGGGACCCAGCGGCTACGCGGCGGCCCGGCTGCGTCTCCTCACCGAGGAGACGCGGTCCGGGCCGCCGCGCCGTTCGGCCCTGGCCGAGCTGACGGACGACTGGCTCACCGGCCTGTTCGCCGCGGGCGCGGAGGGACTGCGCGGGGCCTCCCTGGTCGCCGTCGGCGGCTACGGACGCGGCGAGCTGTCCCCACGCAGCGACCTCGACCTGCTCCTGCTGCACGACGGCAGCGACACCAAGGCGGTCGCCGCCCTCGCCGACCGGCTCTGGTACCCCGTCTGGGACCTGGGTCTGGACCTCGACCACTCCGTGCGCACGCCTGTCGAGGCCCGCAAGACGGCCGGCGAGGACCTCAAGGTGCAGCTCGGCCTGCTGGACGCCCGGCACATCGCCGGCGACCTCGGCCTCACCGCCGGACTGCGTACGGCCGTGCTGGCCGACTGGCGCAACCAGGCGCCGAAACGCCTCCCCGAACTCCAGGAACTGTGCGCCGAGCGCGCCGAGCGCCAGGGCGAGCTGCAGTACCTGCTGGAGCCCGACCTGAAGGAGGCCCGGGGCGGGCTGCGCGACGCCACCGCCCTGCGTGCCGTCGCCGCCTCCTGGCTCGCCGACGCCCCGCGCGAGGGCCTCGCCGACGCCCGGCGCCGGCTCCTCGACGTGCGGGACGCCCTGCACCTGGCCACCGGGCGCGCCACCGACCGGCTCGCCCTGCAGGAGCAGGACCAGGTGGCCGCCGAGCTCGGTCTGCTCGACGCCGACACGCTGCTGCGGCAGGTGTACGAGGCGGCGCGGGTCATCTCGTACGCCAGTGATGTCACCTGGCGCGAGGTGGGGCGCGTGCTGCGGTCGCGCGCCGTGCGGCCCCGGCTGCGCGCCATGCTGGGCGGCGGGAAGCCCGTGGCGGAGCGGTCTCCGCTGGCCGAAGGGGTGGTGGAGCAGGAGGGCGAGGTGGTGCTCGCCCGTGCCGCGCGCCCTGAGCGCGACCCGGTGCTGCCGCTGCGCGCCGCGGCGGCCGCCGCGCAGGCCGGCCTGCCGCTCTCCCTGCACGCCGTACGGCGCATGGCCGCCGCCACGCGCCCGGTGCCCACGCCCTGGCCCGCCGAGGCACGCGAACAGCTCGTGACCCTGCTCGGCTCCGGCCGCCCGACCGTCGAGGTCTGGGAGGCCCTGGAGGCCGAGGGGCTGATCACCCGGCTGTTGCCCGACTGGGAGCGGGTGCGCTGCCGCCCGCAGCGCAACGCCGTGCACCTGTGGACCGTCGACCGGCACCTGATCGAGACCGCCGTCCAGGCCTCCGAGTTCACCCGCCGGGTCAGCCGCCCCGACCTGCTGCTGGTCGCCGCGCTGCTGCACGACATCGGCAAGGGCTGGCCCGGTGACCACTCCGTGGCCGGCGAGATCATCGCCAAGGACGTGGCCGCCCGCATCGGCTTCGACCGCCACGAGGTGACCGTCGTCGCCACCCTCGTACGGCACCACCTGCTCCTCGTCGAGACGGCCACCCGGCGTGACCTGGAGGACCCGGCCACCGTGCGCTCCGTCGCCGAGGCCGTCGGCTCCCAGGGCACCCTGGAACTGCTGCACGCGCTCACCGAGGCCGACGCCCTGGCCACCGGACCGGCCGCCTGGTCGTCCTGGCGCGGCTCGCTCGTCGCCGACCTCGTCAAGCGGGTCTCGGCGGTGCTCGCCGGGGACGCCCCGGACGACCCCGAGGAGGGCGCGCCGACCGCAGAGCAGGAGCGGCTCGCCCTCGAGGCGGCCGCGACGGGCAGCCCGGTCCTCGCCCTGCGGGCACAGACCGAGCCGCCCGCCGGGCAGGAGCCGTCCGGCGACCCCGAGCCGCTGGGTGTGGAACTTCTCATCGCCGTCCCCGACCAGCCGCGCGTGCTGCCCGCGGTGGCCGGTGTCCTCGCCATGCACCGGCTGACCGTGCGCACGGCGGAACTGCGCTCCCTGACCCTCCCGGACGGCGTCGACGGCTCCGTCCTGCTGCTGGACTGGCGGGTCGCGGCCGAGTACGGCTCCCTGCCGCAGGCCGCCCGGCTGCGCGCCGACCTCGTGAGGGCCCTGGACGGCACCCTGGACATCGCCGGCCGCCTCGCCGAACGGGACGCGGCCTATCCGCGCCGCCGGGGTGTGGTCGCCCCGCCGCCCCGGGTGTCGGTCCACCCGGCCGCCTCCCGGCTGGCCACGGTGATCGAGGTACGCTCCCAGGACGCCCCCGGCCTGCTGTTCCGCATCGGCCGCGCCCTGGAGGACGCGAGCGTACGGGTGCGCAGCATGCACGTCTCGACGCTCGGCGCCAACGCCGTGGACGCCTTCTACGTGACCGGCCCGGAGGGCGCGCCCCTGCCCGGGGACGAGGCGGCGTCGGTGGCGCGGAAGCTGGAGGAGACACTGCGTGGGTGAGGCCGACCCGGCGACTTGTCACGCCGGGATACCCTGGAGGGCGATTCCCTACAGCCACCAACCCTGAGGACCGCGAGCGCCGTGTTCGATACTCTTTCCGATCGCCTCTCAGCGACCTTCAAGAACCTGCGCGGCAAGGGGCGTCTCAGCGAAGCGGACATCGACGCCACGGCCCGGGACATCCGGATCGCGCTCCTCGAGGCGGACGTGGCGCTGCCGGTCGTCAGGACGTTCATCAAGAACGTCAAGGAGCGCGCCCTCGGTGCCGAGGTCAGCAAGGCACTGAACCCCGCCCAGCAGGTCCTCAAGATCGTCAACGAGGAACTCGTCACCATCCTCGGCGGCGAGACCCGGCGCCTGCGCTTCGCCAAGCAGCCGCCCACCGTGATCATGCTGGCGGGTCTGCAGGGTGCCGGTAAGACCACCCTCGCGGGCAAGCTCGGCCGCTGGCTGAAGGAGCAGGGCCACTCGCCGCTGCTGGTCGCCTGTGACCTCCAGCGCCCGAACGCCGTGAACCAGCTCAGCGTCGTCGCCGAGCGCGCGGGCGTCGGCATCTACGCGCCGGAGCCGGGCAACGGCGTCGGCGACCCGGTCAAGGTCGCCAAGGACTCCATCGAGCACGCCAAGACCAAGGTCCACGACATCGTGATCGTGGACACCGCCGGCCGCCTCGGCATCGACCAGGAGATGATGCAGCAGGCCGCTGACATCAGGGACGCGGTCAGCCCCGAGGAGATCCTGTTCGTCGTCGACGCGATGATCGGCCAGGACGCGGTCAACACCGCCGAGGCCTTCCGCGACGGCGTCGGCTTCGACGGCGTGGTGCTCTCCAAGCTCGACGGTGACGCCCGCGGTGGTGCGGCCCTGTCGATCCGGCAGATCACCGGCAAGCCGATCATGTTCGCGTCGAACGGCGAGAAGCTCGACGACTTCGACGCCTTCCACCCTGACCGGATGGCCTCCCGCATCCTCGACATGGGTGACCTGCTCACCCTGATCGAGCAGGCGGAGAAGACGTTCAGCCAGGAAGAGGCCGAGAAAATGGCCTCCAAGCTGGCGTCCAAGAAGGGCCAGGACTTCACCCTGGACGACTTCCTGGCCCAGATGGAGCAGGTCAGGAAGATGGGCTCCATCTCCAAGCTGCTCGGCATGCTCCCGGGCATGGGCCAGATGAAGGACCAGATCCAGAACCTCGACGAGCGCGACGTCGACCGTACGGCCGCCATCATCAAGTCGATGACCCCGGCCGAGCGCCAGGAGCCGACGATCATCAACGGCTCGCGCCGCGCCCGTATCGCGCGGGGTTCCGGTGTCGACGTCAGTGCGGTGAAGAACCTGGTCGAGCGGTTCTTCGAGGCCCGGAAGATGATGTCCCGCATGGCCCAGGGCGGCGGCATGCCCGGGATGCCCGGCATGCCGGGCATGGGTGGCGGCCCCGGCCGGACGAAGAAGAAGCAGAAGCAGGCCAAGGGCAAGCAGCGCTCCGGTAACCCGATGAAGCGCAAGCAGCAGGAGCAGGAGGCCGAGGCCCGTCGCGCCGCGGCCGCCGAGGGCGGTAGCGCCTTCGGGCTGCCGCAGCAGGGCAGCAAGGACTTCGAACTCCCCGACGAGTTCAAGAAGTTCATGGGCTGACAGCCCGTACCGCACGACACCGAGGGCGCCCCTTTTCATTCCGAAAGGGGGCGCCCTCAGCGCTCTGTCGGCGGTCTGCCGGTCAGGCGTTCGGGAACTTCCAGATGTAGGGCTCGCCGTCCTCCTCGGACCAGTGGACCTCGACGTTCTTGGCGTTCGCCGGGATCACATAGGTCTCGCAGAAGACGTGGCTCTCACCCTGCTTCCAGCTGTCGACGTCGTACGGGTCCTCGCAGCCCGCGGCGTCCTCGGACGCGCCGATGAGGACGGTGCCGCGCTGCCCGTCGGCGAAGACCGTGGTGCCGTCGTGCACATCGGCACCGTCGGTGAGGGCGGGGCCGCTCTTGTGCGTGTACTTCAGGTGGGCCACGGCCAGCACCTTGCCCTTGACCTTGCCGGGCTCCGAGACGGCCTTGGCGGCCTCGGCCTCGGTGCCCACGTCCACCTTCTGCGCCAGGATCTCGTAGGTGACCTTGCCCGGGTCCTCCTCGACCTTGCCCGTGGCGCTCTCACCGCTCCCCATCTCGCCGCCGGACGCCGGCTCCGGCGAAGGGAAGACCTTGGCCTTCTCGGTGGCCGGGCTCTTCGCGTCGGCGTTGTCGTCGCCGCCTCCGCAGGCGGTGAGCGACAGAGCGAGGACGGCGACGGGCGCGACGAGACGCAGCGCGGTCTTGTGGTGCGGCAAAACAGCTCCTGTATGCAGATGTGTAGATCCCCCGAGCGGTGGATCAGATTAAGCGGTCATGATCCACTTGATGGCACCAGAAGCACCGCACCGTGCTTTCTTCACGCCATTCACACCTGCACCGGACAAAGCTTGATCTTTATGGAACCCGGGCGATCAAATACCGGAACACGTTGGGCATCCACACGGTCCCGTCCTGCCGCTGGTGCGGATGCAGTGCCTCGGTCAGCTCCTTGTCGACCTGAACCTGGTCGGTCGCGGTCATCGCCGCGTCGAACAGCCCTGTCGACCTGAGCCCGCGTACCGCGCTGTCCACGTCCGCGTAGCCGAAGGGGCACGCCACCCGCCCGGACCCGTCCGGCTTGAGCCCTGCCCGCTGGGCGACGTCCTCCAGGTCGTCGCGGAGGGCGGGACGCCAGCTGCCCGTGTTGCGCAGCGGCTCCGCCAGCTTCGTGGCCACCCGCAGCACGGACGTCGTGGCGCACCGCTCCGGCGGACCCCAGCCGGCCAGCACCACGGCCGCGCCGCGCTCGGCGAGCGGCGTCGCCTCGGCGAGCAGCTCGCTCATCCCCTCCGAGTCGCCCGCGAGGCACCCGATCGGCTCGAAAGCGGTCACCAGGCTGTACGCGGGAGCACCCGGCACCGCCGCGTCCCGTGGCGAGCCCTCGACCAGCCGGGCCTCCGCACGCGTGCGCGTGCCCCACGCCTCGGGCTGCAGCCGCTCCCGCGCGAACGTCATTCTTTCGGGGGAGGAGTCGACACCGGTGACCGTCGCTCCCCGGGCGGCGGCCATCAGCAGGGCGAGTCCGGAACCGCAGCCGAGGCCGAGCAGCCGCGTGGCGGGACCCACGTCCAGTCGCTCGTGGACGGCCTCGTAGAGCGGTACGAGCATCCGCTCCTGGATCTCGGACCAGTCACGCGCGCGTGCACGCAGGTCCACGCGGGGTGCGGCCCCCGCGTGAGGCAGGTGCTGCCGCACGAGCGTAGGTGTCATAAGTAAGCGCCCCAATCCGCCGAGAGTTGCCTCTTGCCCGATTCCATGGCCCCCGTGACAGTGCGCTCGCACTACCCCCGTATGCCAGGAAACTCCCCCCTCGACCTGTCGTCCAGTGGAATGCGCCCCGCCATGTGAGTTGTCATGTGCCTATGGCGAGATTTCACATTCCGGCAACTTGGGCCCGTACGATCTCGCCATGGCCAAGGCGCCCGTTCTCACCCCCCAGGCGGACGATTTCCCGCGCTGGTACCAGGACTTGATCACCAAGGCGGAACTCGCCGACAACGGTCCGGTGCGCGGCACCATGGTCATCCGACCGTACGGGTACGGGTTGTGGGAGCGGATGCAGTCCGAGATGGACGCCCGCATCAAGGAGACGGGCACCCAGAACGCGTACTTCCCGCTGCTGATCCCCCAGTCGTACCTGACCAGGGAAGCGGATCACGTCGAGGGCTTCGCGCCCGAGCTGGCCGTGGTCACCCACGGTGGCGGCAAGGAACTCGAAGAGCCCGCCGTGGTCCGGCCCACCTCCGAGATGATCATCAACGCCTCCTTCTCGAAGTGGGTGCAGAGCTACCGCGACCTGCCGCTGCTCATCAACCAGTGGGCGAACGTCGTGCGCTGGGAGCTCAGGCCCCGCCTGTTCCTGCGCACGTCCGAGTTCCTCTGGCAGGAGGGCCACACCGCGCACGCCACGTACGAGGAGGCGCGCGATTTCGCCGCCCGTATTCACCGGCAGGTCTACGAGGACTTCATGGTGAACGTGCTCGCGATGGACGTCGTCCCGGGCCGCAAGACGGTCAAGGAGCGGTTCGCCGGTGCCGTCAACACCCTGACGCTCGAAGGAATGATGGGCGACGGCAAGGCCCTCCAGATGGCCACCAGCCATGAGCTGGGCCAGAACTTCGCGAAGGCCTTCAACACCCGGTACCTGTCCAAGGACGGCCGGCAGGAGCTGGTCTGGCAGACCTCCTGGGGTTCCACCACCCGCATGATCGGCGCCCTGGTGATGATGCACGGCGACGACAACGGCCTGCGCGTCCCGCCGCGGCTCGCACAGATCCAGGCCGTGGTGCTCGCGATCAAGGGCGACGAGGCGGTTCTGGCCAAGGTCCGCGAGCTCGGCGACCGGCTGAAGGCGGCCGGTGTCCGCGTCCAGGTCGACGACCGCACCGACCTCCCCTTCGGCCGCCGTGCCGTCGACTGGGAGCTCAAGGGCGTCCCGGTGCGCATCGAGGTCGGCCCGCGCGACCTGGAGAACGGCACGGCGATGCTGGCGCGCCGCATCCCGGGAGGCAAGGAGCCGGTGTCCCTGGACTCCCTGGTGTCGCTGCTGCCCATGATCCTGGACGAGGACCAGGCACTGCTGCTGAAGCAGTCCCGCGAGCGCCGCGAGTCCCGTACGACCGAGGTCGCCACGTTCGAGGAGGCCGTCGAGGCGGCCACCGCCGGCGGCTGGGCGCGCATCCCCTGGGCCGTGCTCGGCGAGGAGGGCGAGTCCAAGCTCGCCGATCACGCGGCGACCGTACGGTGTCTGGTCGCCGAGGACGGGGCGGTGCCGGACGCCGACGACGCACCCGGTAACGTCGCCGTCGTGGCACGCGCTTACTGAGCGGCACGCAAGGCGGCCGAAACGCCTCTTGCGTACATGTGGACCCCTGCTTCCCCGGCGCGTGGACCTGATCTACGCGCCGGGGCGTACGCGGAACTACGCACCACCTTGTGGTGAGCTGCGAGGCTTCTCCACAGATCAGCGCACGCGCCCTCGTCAGGACGCATCAGAGGCAACTGACGGGTACGTGCAAATTATTTGGGATGGCCCGGAATCGGAACACTGTGGCCCCCCGGCTCGTTGTCATTACGTGAGCACGACACAGACACCACCTGTTCTCGCCGCAGAGCTGGCACAGGCGTGGGCCGATATTCAGCGGTACCACCCCGAGCTGCCCGACCTTGCCGCGCCAGAGTCCCTGATCGGGGAGTCGTCGTCCGCGTGCGGTCACGAGCTCTCCTTCGAGCGACTGCTCCATGAGGCAGTCCATGGCATCGCCGCCTCGCGCGGCGTCCGCGACACCTCCCGTGCCGGCCGCTACCACAACCGCAGATTCCTCGCGATCGCCGAGGAGCTGGGCCTGGACCACCCCGAGGAACCGCATCCCAGCAGCGGTTTCTCCCTGGTCACGCTCACCCCCGAGGCGAAGCGCCGCTACCGCCCGACGATGGAACGCCTCCAGCGCGCCCTGAAGGCCCACACGGCCGCCACCTCCTCCGACACCTCCCGCACCTTCCGGGGCCCGGCCGCACGCCACGGCTCCTCCGGCGGCGGCGTACGCGTCAAGGCGGTCTGCGACTGCGGTCGCAACGTACGTGTGGTGCCGTCCGTCCTCGCCCAGGCGCCGATCGTCTGCGGCGGCTGCGGCAAGCCGTTCCGTATCCCGGACGTCGTGGGAGCGGGAGCGGTGGCGGGCTGACGTCGGCACCGGCATCTCGTGGCTGCCGGTCGAGACGCGCTGCCGGGGTGTGCACCCGACGTACCTCACCTCCGCGCCGGGTGCCTACCCGGCATGCCCGTGGAGCGGCGCACCCCCGGCAAAGCCGCCCCGCAGGGTGTGGCACAATGGCTAGCTGTACTCGACAGTCGCACAGGACCCCTCTCTCCTCCGGCTGACGCGTCCATCGGGCACTCGGGTACCGCAACCCCACGCGGCCGTCTCGCCGTGCCCAACCACGTCAAATCCAGGAGAATCCACTCCCGTGGCAGTCAAGATCAAGCTGAAGCGTCTGGGCAAGATCCGTTCGCCTCACTACCGCATCGTCGTCGCCGACTCCCGTACCCGCCGTGACGGCCGGGCCATCGAGGAGATCGGCAAGTACCACCCGACGTACAACCCGTCGGTCATGGAGGTCGACGCCGAGCGTGTGGCGTACTGGCTGGGTGTCGGCGCGCAGCCGACCGAGCCCGTGCTCGCCATCCTCAAGAAGACCGGCGACTGGCAGAAGTACAAGGGCGAGCCCGCCCCGGCTCCGCTGCTGCAGGCGGCCGAGAAGGCGGCGCGCCCGTCGTTCGAGGCCTTCGGTGGCGAGGACGAGGGCAAGGGTGAGGCGATCACCCAGAAGAAGAAGGCTGAGAAGAAGGACGAGGCGGCCGCCGAGTCCGCGTCGACTGAGGCCTGAGCATGCTCGAGGAGGCTCTCGAGCACCTCGTGAAGGGCATCGTCGACAACCCTGACGATGTGCAGGTCGCCTCGCGCAACCTGCGCCGCGGGCAAGTGCTCGAGGTCCGGGTGCACCCGGACGACCTCGGCAAGGTGATCGGC
>NZ_JBHUQX010000290.1:0-12095 GCF_042674225.1 Streptomyces sp. NPDC056948 | reverse complement strand
CACGTAAACCGTGCGGCGCCGGATGGTGAGACCTTGAGGTCGTCGGCTCAGACGTTCACGCCGAAGTCCTGCGCGATGCCGCGCAGGCCCGAGGCGTAGCCCTGGCCGATGGCGCGGAACTTCCACTCCGCGCCGTGCCGGTAGAGCTCACCGAAGACCATGGCGGTCTCGGTGGAGGCGTCCTCGCTCAGGTCGTACCGGGCGATCTCGGTGCCGCCGGCCTGGTTCACGACGCGGATGAACGCGTTGCGCACCTGGCCGAAGGACTGCTGGCGGGTCTCGGCGTCGTAGATCGAGACCGGGAAGACGATCTTCTCTACGTCGGCCGGGACGCCGGCGAGGTCGACCTTGATCTGCTCGTCGTCGCCCTCGCCCTCACCGGTGAGGTTGTCGCCGGTGTGCTCGACGGAGCCGTCCGGCGTCTTGAGGTTGTTGAAGAAGATGAAGTGCTGGTCGTTGCCGACCTTGCCGGAGTTGTTCAGCAGCAGCGCGCTGGCGTCCAGGTCGAAGTCCGTGCCGGTCGTGGTGCGGATGTCCCACCCCAGACCGATGATGACCGCGGTCAGGCCCGGCGCCTCCTTGCTAAGCGATACGTTGCCGCCCTTGCTGAGGCTGACTCCCACGAGTCCTCCATTGGTGTTCTGGGGCGGGATGCCCCGTTGTGCTCGGATGTCGGATCAACGAGTCGATCCTAGTGACGGGTTCCCGCACCACCCAGGCCCTGAAGCAGGGAATTCAGCGGGTGTCGGGCGCATGACGCCCGACCGGCGTCACAGGGTGTCGAGCGCCTTCACGTAGTCGTTCAGGTCGCGCGCGTCCGGCAGGCCGTTGACGACGGTCCACCGCACGACGCCCTCCTTGTCGATGACGAAGGTGCCGCGCACGGCGCAGCCCTTGTCCTCGTCGAAGACGCCGTAGGCCCGCGAGACGTTGCCGTGCGGCCAGAAGTCCGACAGCAGCGGGTACTCCAGACCCTCCTGCTCGGCGAAGACGCGCAGCGTGTGGATGGAGTCGTTGGAGACGGCGAGGAGCTGGGTGTCGCGGTCGGAGAACTGCGGCAGGTTGTCACGCAGCTCGCACAGCTCGCCGGTGCACACGCCGGTGAAGGCGAAGGGGTAGAAGAGCAGCACGACGTTCTTCTCGCCGCGGAAGTCGGACAGCTTCACGCTCGCGCCGTGGTTGTCCTTGAGCTCGAAGTCGGGGGCCTTCTCGCCGACCTGGATCGCCATCGTGGTGGGTGTCCCTTCGTGCGGCTTCTGGGGTGGGGACCACCCTACGCAGGCACCGGGACAGGCCGATGGGCGGGCCGACAGCGTCGACCCGCCCCGTCCGAACGACTAACGCTTGGACTTGGCGGCCTTCGGCGTGGCCAGCCGGCTGCCGCTCCAGTCCTTTCCGACGCTGACGCTCTTGGACGCCGTCAGACCCGCCGTAGTGGCGGCCTCCGAGATGTCGCTCGGCTCCACATAGCCCGAACGGCCGGTCTTCGGCGTGAGGAGCAGGATCGCGCCGCCCTCTTCGATGTACGTGGTGGCATCGACCAGCGAGTCCGTCAGGTCGCCGTCGTCGTCACGAAACCACAGCACAACGGCGTCGGCCACGTCGTCGTAGTCCTCGTCCACCAGGTCGCTCTCCACAATGCCTTCGATGGCCTGGCGGAGTTCCTGGTCCACGTCGTCGTCGTAGCCGATCTCCTGGACCACCTGCCCGGGCTGGAACCCCAGCCTGGCGGCAGGGTTCGTCCGCTCCTCCGCGTGGTCCGCGGTCGCGCTCACGGGTTGCCTCCTGATCATGGTTTGGGAATGTCTCAGCCACGCGCGTGCGCGAAGCATTGGCCGTAGTCCACACGGGCGGGGCGGATCGCGCAAGTACCCGGCCGTTCAGACCGCCGAAACGGTGACGATCCTGGCCGTGTCACCGCAACTCCAGGCACACCATCATGGTCCGAGGTGACGTACACCACACCTTTCTGCCCTGTTTGGGCGTTTGGGAATCGTCTGTGGGTACGAGACTCGAATGTATTCGCCCCATACGTCACATAGCCGAGCTCCCGCCCGGGTTACCGCTCGGTAGAGATGACGTTTACGGCCCCGAGGTAGACCATGGGTGGCGGCGCAGCCGAGCGACATCGCCCAGCGACCCCAGCGAAGCAGCGGCCCCCGCACGGCCCTCCGACAGGTAAGGAACAGCGTGGCTTCCGCATCCGATCGCAACCCGATCATCATTGGCGGCCTTCCGAGTCAGGTTCCTGACTTCGACCCCGAAGAGACGCAGGAGTGGCTCGACTCCCTCGACGCCGCTGTCGACGAGCGTGGCCGGGAACGCGCCCGCTACCTGATGCTGCGGCTGATCGAGCGGGCCCGCGAGAAGCGCGTGGCCGTGCCGGAGATGCGCAGCACGGACTACGTCAACACCATCCCGACCAAGAGCGAGCCGTTCTTCCCGGGCAACGAGGAGATCGAGCGGAAGATCCTCAACGCGACCCGCTGGAACGCGGCCGTGATGGTGTCCAGGGCCCAGCGCCCCGGCATCGGCGTCGGCGGCCACATCGCCACGTTCGCGTCCTCCGCCTCCCTCTACGACGTCGGCTTCAACCACTTCTTCCGCGGCAAGGACGAGGGCGACGGCGGCGACCAGGTCTTCTTCCAGGGCCACGCCTCGCCGGGCATCTACGCCCGCGCCTTCATGCTGGACCGGCTCAGCGAGCAGCACCTGGACGGCTTCCGCCAGGAGAAGTCGAAGGCGCCGTACGGCCTGTCGTCGTACCCGCACCCGCGCCTGATGCCGGACTTCTGGGAGTTCCCGACGGTGTCGATGGGCCTCGGCCCGATCGGCGCGATCTACCAGGCGCGGATGAACCGCTATATGCACGCGCGCGGGATCGCCGACACCTCCAAGTCGCAGGTGTGGGCGTTCCTCGGCGACGGCGAGATGGACGAGCCTGAGTCGCTGGGCCAGCTCACGCTCGCCGCCCGCGAGGGCCTGGACAACCTGACCTTCGTCGTCAACTGCAACCTCCAGCGGCTCGACGGCCCGGTGCGCGGCAACGGCAAGATCATCCAGGAGCTGGAGTCGGTCTTCCGCGGTGCCGGCTGGAACGTGATCAAGCTGGTCTGGGACCGCAGCTGGGACCCGCTGCTCGCCCAGGACCGCGACGGCGTGCTGGTCAACAAGATGAACACCACGCCCGACGGACAGTTCCAGACGTACGCCACGGAGACCGGCGCGTACATCCGCGACCACTTCTTCGGTGACGACCACCGGCTGCGCGCGATGGTCGAGGGCATGACCGACGACCAGGTCCTGCACCTGGGGCGCGGCGGTCACGACCACAAGAAGATCTTCGCGGCGTACAAGGCGGCGGCCGAGCACAAGGGCCAGCCGACAGTGATCCTCGCCAAGACGATCAAGGGCTGGACGCTGGGCCCGAACTTCGAGGGCCGCAACGCCACGCACCAGATGAAGAAGCTCACGGTCGACGACCTCAAGCGCTTCCGCGACCGCCTCCACCTGCCGATCTCGGACCGGGAGCTGGAGTCCGGCGTCCCGCCGTACTACCACCCGGGCCGGGACTCGGAGGAGATCCAGTACATGCACGACCGCCGCCAGGGACTCGGCGGTTATGTCCCGACGCGTGTCGTCCGGTCCAAGCCTCTGGCTCTCCCCGAGGACAAGACATACGCGACCGTGAAGAAGGGCTCGGGCCAGCAGTCCATCGCGACGACGATGGCCTTTGTCCGGCTCCTCAAGGACCTCATGCGGGACAAGGAGATCGGCAAGCGGTTCGTGCTGATCGCGCCGGACGAGTACCGCACCTTCGGCATGGACTCGTTCTTCCCGAGTGCGAAGATCTACAACCCGCTGGGCCAGCAGTACGAGTCGGTCGACCGTGATCTGCTGCTCGCCTACAAGGAGTCGCCGAACGGCCAGATGCTGCACGACGGCATCTCGGAGGCGGGCTGCACGGCCTCGCTGATCGCGGCCGGCTCGGCCTACGCGACACACGGCGAGCCGCTCATCCCGGTCTACGTCTTCTACTCGATGTTCGGCTTCCAGCGCACCGGCGACCAGTTCTGGCAGATGTCCGACCAGCTCGCGCGCGGTTTCGTCCTGGGCGCGACCGCGGGCCGTACGACCCTGACCGGTGAGGGCCTCCAGCACGCCGACGGCCACTCCCAGCTCCTGGCCTCCACGAACCCCGGCTGTGTGGCGTACGACCCGGCGTTCGGCTTCGAGATCGCCCACATCGTGCAGGACGGCCTGCGCCGGATGTACGGCGGCTCCGAGGAGCACCCGCACGGCGAGGACGTCTTCTACTACCTGACCGTCTACAACGAGCCGATCCAGCACCCGGCCGAGCCCGCGAACGTGGACGTCGAGGGCATCCTCAAGGGCGTCCACCGCTTCAGCGAGGGCACCAGCGGCTCGATCCCGGCGCAGATCATGGCGTCCGGTGTCGCCGTGCCGTGGGCGGTCGAGGCGCAGCGGATCCTGGCCGAGGACTGGAACGTCAAGGCCGACGTCTGGTCGGCGACCTCCTGGAACGAGCTGCGGCGCGAGGCCGTGGACTGCGAGCGGCACAATCTGCTGCACCCCGAGGAGGAGCAGCGGGTGCCGTATGTGACCCGGAAGCTGGCCGACGCGCAGGGGCCGGTCGTGGCCGTGTCCGACTGGATGCGATCGGTGCCGGACCAGATCGCGCGCTGGGTGCCGCAGACGTACCAGTCGCTCGGCGCGGACGGCTTCGGCTTCGCCGACACGCGTGGCGCGGCCCGCCGGTTCTTCCACATCGACGCGCAGTCGATCGTGGTGGGGGTGCTGACCGAGCTGGCCCGTACGGGCAAGGTCGACCGGTCGGTGCTCAAGCAGGCCATCGACCGGTACCAGCTGCTCGACGTGGCGGCGGCCGACCCGGGGGCCGCGGGCGGCGACGCATAGCACCCGGAAACCTGTCGCACCCCGTCAAGGGGTGGTGCGCATCACGGGCACACCGTGGGCACACCACCCCTTCACGTTTTCTACGATGCGGCCATGCAGCAGCAGTCGGCCCGACTCCGTTGGGAACAGCACACACAGCGGCCGCTCTTCGGCCTGGCCCTGGCCTTCGCCGTCGCCTACGCCGTGCCGATCGTCCGGCCGGACGCGAGCCGGGACGTGGTGGAGGTGTGCACCACGGTGGAGTGGGTGGTGTGGGGGGCGTTCGCGCTCGACTACATGATCCGGCTGGCGCTGGCGGAGCAGCGGCTGAGGTTCGTACGGACGCACTGGCTCGACCTGGGCGCGGTGTTGCTGCCGATGCTTCAGCCGATGCGGCTGCTGCGGCTGGTGTCGACCCTGCTGCTGGTCGGGCAGCGGGCGCGGATGGCCTCGCAGATAAGGCTCACGACGTATGTCGCCGGCGCGGTGGTCGGGCTGCTGATGTTCGGGTCGCTGGCGGTGCTGTCGGTGGAGCGGGACTCGCCGGACGGGAACATCAAGACGTTGGGTGACGCGGTGTGGTGGTCCTTCACGACGATGACGACCGTCGGCTACGGGGATCACGCGCCGACCACCGGCCTGGGGCGGATGCTGGCGGTGGGGTTGATGCTCTCCGGGATCGCGCTGCTGGGTGTGGTGACGGCGAACATCGCGGCGTGGTTCATAGCGCGGTTCGAGAAGGACGACGTGGAGGAGCGCCGGCAGACAGAGGCGATACGGGAGCTCGCGGAGGAGGTGCGGGCGCTGCGGGGGGAGTTGGCGGCGCTGAAGGGGACGCCGGTGGAGTAGTGCTCGGCGCGGGCGCGGAACACAAGGCAGAACACAGAGGTGGGCCCCCGGCGCGACGGCCGGGGGCCCGTCCCTACTCCCGGGTCAGAACAGCAGGCCGTTGCCCGGAGTCGCTGTTCCGGCCAGCCAGATAATGGCCAGGAGCGTGTCGATGGCGCCCAGGATCAGGGCCACCACGGCCGTGGTCGGGCGGGAGCCCGACCAGGTACGGCCCATGGCGAGCCAGCCGCAGACGATCGCCGCGGGGCCGAGGATGATCCCCAGCACGAAGAATCCGGCGACCGCGCAGATGACTCCGATGATCCCGAGCGTCGCGCGATCCGGCCCGGTCCGTGACCACGTCCGGCCACGTGAGCGGGGGCGCCTGCGCGTACCTTGTCCGAAGCTCGCCATCATCAACTCCCGTAAACCCTCGGTCGGTTGGGGTTCGGTGCGGGTACGACATGGCGAGTACCCCGGATACGAGGCTCAATCCCGCTGCCTGCGCGCTGCCCCCCTCCGGCAGCGCGCCGCAGCGGCCGTCCCCCATGCCCTGCGGAGGACTTGACCCACTGTGACCTGCGATGCCCGCCGGAGGGGAGGGGTCAGCGGTCTTGTTCACCCTGATAGGCGAACGCCCCGTCAGGGGCCGTCAGATGTGCGCCGCGCCCGCGCCGGCCTCCGCGTTCTCACCGCGCTTGGTGAGGAACGCCACCAGCACCGCGACCACGGCGACCCCGGCGGCCACGAGGGACGCCGCGCTCATGCCGGAGATGAACGTGTCGTGCGCGACGTCCGTGATCTTCGCGGCGATCGCGTCCGGCGTGCCCGGCGCCAGCGGCGGGACACCGACCTGGACCGCCTCGGACGCCTGGTGCTCCTGCTCCGGCGTCAGCGGCGGAAGCCCCGCCTTCGTCCAGTTGTCCGCGAGGTCGGTGTTGACCTTGGAGGCCATCACCGCACCCAGCACGGCCGTACCGAGGCTGCCGCCGATCTGCATGGCGGCCTGCTGAAGACCGCCCGCCACGCCCGAGAGCTCCATCGGGGCGTTGCCGACGATGACCTCCGTGGCACCGACCATGACCGGCGCGAGGCCGAAGCCCAGCAGGGCGAACCAGAGCGACATGACGCCGCTGCCGGTGTCCGTCTCCAGGGTCGACATCCCGTACATGGCGATCGCGGTGAACGCCATACCGCCGGCGAGCGGGACACGGGGACCGAACTTGGTGATCATCGCGCCGGCGAGCGGCGAGCCGACGATCATCATGCCGGTGAGCGGCAGCAGATGCAGACCCGCGTCGATCGGGCCCATGCCGTGCACGTTCTGGAGGTAGAACGTCACGAAGAACAGGCCGCCCATGAAGGCGATGGCCATCAGGATCATCAGCACGACACCCGCGGACAGCGCCACGGACCGGAACAGCGCGAGCGGGATCAGCGGCTCCTTCACCTTCGTCTCCCAGAAGGCGAACAGCACGAAGCACAGCACGGAAGCACCGAGGAACGACAGCGTCTTGACGTCGCCCCAGCCCCACTCGGACGGCGGCGCCTTGATGAGCGCCCACACCAGGCAGAACACGGCCGTCGACAGCAGGGCGATGCCCAGGATGTCGAAGGAGCGCGGGGCGTTCTCGGCGCGGTGGTCGGGCAGGATCAGCACGCCGAGGACGACGGCGAGGACGCCGACCGGCACGTTGATGAAGAACACCGACTGCCAGTTGACGTGCTCGACGAGCACACCGCCGAGGACCGGGCCGCCCGCGGTGGACGCGCCGATGACCATGCCCCAGATGCCGATCGCCATGTTCAGCTTCTCGGCCGGGAAGCTGGCCCGCAGCAGGCCGAGCGCGGCCGGCATCAGCAGCGCGCCGAACAGACCCTGAAGGACGCGGAAGACGACGACGAACGCGATGCTGTCGGACAGCCCGATGGCCCCCGAGGCGGCGGCGAAGCCGACGACGCCGATGAGGAAGGTCTGCCGGTGGCCGAAGCGGTCACCGAGCTTGCCCGCGGTGATCAGGGAGACGGCGAGGGCGAGGAAGTACCCATTGGTGATCCACTGGACCTCGGCGAAGGTGGCGCCGAGGTCCTTCTGTATGGCCGGGTTGGCTATGGCCACGATGGTGCCGTCGAGGGCCACCATCATGACCCCCACAGCGACGGTGATGAGGGTGAGCCAGGGGTGTCCCCGCAGCCCCTTGCCCGGCGTCGCGTCCGACGGCGCCGCCGGCGCCTTGCCCCCCGACCCCGTCGTGTCGATGGTGGTCTGACTAGTCATGCGTCGAGGCTAATGACAGCCACTGACAATTGACAAACCAATTCACAAGTCGGTAACTGACAGGACACCCTCAGATAGCCTGAACTGCGAAAACAGTTCGGAGGAGAGCCGGAGGAGAGAGAGCCGCTTGAACCTGCGTGAACGCAAGAAGCAGCGCACCCGGGACGCGCTGCTGCGCGCCGCCCTCGAACTGTTCGCCACGCGCGGGTACGACGAGACCACCGTCGACGACATCGCCGCCGCCGTCGACGTCTCGCAGCGCACCTTCTTCCGCTACTTCGCCGGCAAGGAGGAGACGGCGTTCTTCGTGCCGCGGCTCGCGGAGGGTCTCGTCGTCCAGGCCCTGCGGGTGCGCCCGCCGGGCGAGGCCCCGCTGGAGGCGCTGCGCCGGGCCGTGCTGGAGAGCTGGGACACGATCAACGAGGCCGTCGAGGAGATCGTGCCGATCGACCTCCATCTGCGCGTCTACCGGGTGATCGAGTCGACGCCCGCGCTGTTCGCCGCCCATCTGCGGCGGTCGGCGGAACTGGAGGAGCAGCTCGCGCGCATCATCGCCGAGCGCGAGGGGCTGGACGTGGACGCGGATCCGCGGCCGAGGATCGTCGTGGCCCTGTTCGGCGGGGTGATTCGTGTCACCGAGCGGCTGTGGTCCGCGGGGGACGAACTCAGCCTCGCCGGAATGCGCCAACTCACCACGACATACCTGGATCAGGTGGGTCCGGCACTGGCCGGGAACTGGCGTACAGAACAGTCCCCTTAGGGCACACACCGAAACGTGATCCCGGTCACTTGGTTAACGCGAGACCCTCTCGTTCTCCTAGTGTGTCCTTTCAGTGACTTCCTTCGACACCTCCCCGCAATTGAACGTCTGGCGCGCACTGCTCGCTCTGGCCGTGGTGTTCGTGATGCTGGCGACCACCGGCTGGACGGCCCTGCGCAACCAGCGGGGCGACACACCGCTCCAAACCTCGCTCTCCGCTTGGGAGCACGGCCGGATCGGCGGTCACGGACTGCCGGACCCGCAGGCCCAGCCGACGAAGCTGGCCCGCTTCTTCGCTTCCCTCACCGAGCAGGACCGCGCGCGCCTGGTCCGCAAGTATCCGCTCGCGATCGGCAATATGAACGGCGCCCCGGTCGAGCTGCGCTATCGCGCCAACCGCGTCGCGCTCGAGCAGGCGCGCAAGATCGAGCGGGAACGCATGCACGACAGCCGCCTCACCGCGGTCGGGAAGCAAGAAGCCGGCCGAAGGATGCACCGCTTCGAAGACCTCATGGAGCAGGGCCGCCACATCCTCGCCTTCGACCCTGAGGGCTCGGGCCGGGTGGCGGAGGTCTTCGGCAATCTGCGCAGGGCGGACCGGGTCTCGGTCGTCGTGCCCGGCGTGGACACCGACCTGCTCACCTTCCAGCGCACCCAGCGCAAGTACTCGGCGCCCGTCGGCATGGCCGAGTCGCTGCACGCGGCCGAGCAGGCTGCCAACCCCTCGACGCGTACGGCCGTGATCGCCTGGGCCGACTACACGGCACCCAGCGGGGTCGGCATCGACTCGGCCACGGCGATGCGCGCCGCGGAGGGTGCCGTACGACTGAACGCGCTGGTGCGGGCGCTGCCCGGCGACAAGCCGGTCTCGCTGTTCTGCCACAGCTACGGCTCCGTGGTGTGCGGGGTCGCGGCGCGTTCGCTGCCGGGCCGGGTGGCCGACATCGCGGTGGCCGGCAGCCCCGGCATGCGCGTCGAGAAGGCCGCCCAACTGCACACCACCGCCCGGGTGTGGGCCATGCGGGACGCCGACGACTGGATCCAGGACGTGCCCTACCTGGAGGTCGGCGGTCTTGGCCACGGGGCCGACCCGGTGTCCGCCGGGTTCGGTGCACGGGTGCTGTCGGCCCAGGGTGCGAAGGGTCACGCCGGCTACTTCGAGCCGGGTACGGCAAGTCTGATGAATTTCGCAGAGATCGGCGTTGGCGCATACCGCTCGGTGCACTGCGCGCATGAAGACGGCGTCTGCCGGACCGGTTTGTCCGGCACGGCGGCGGCCTGACGCGCGTAGAGACGAAGAAATTGCGGTCTGCTCGGGAGGGGGACGGAGGAGCGCGTGCCGCATACGATGAGCCGCATGGGTGACGTACTGGCCGGATTTCATGCCGCCTGGGAGTTCGAGTCCGACTCCGTGCTCATCCGCTACGAACGGGGGATTCGAACACCTAAGCTCTTTCAGGCGCTCGGGGAACGCCGTGTCCCGCTGAACGCGATCGCCGGGGTGACGCTGACCCGCGGGAAACGCGGCACGGTCGTGCTGCGCGTCGAGCCGCGGCCCGGTGCGGACCCTCTGATGGAGGCGGCCGCCGGGCAACTGAAGGAGAGCGGCGATCCCTACCGGCTGGTGCTGCCCGCCGAGCGCGAGGTCCTCGCGGAGTACTACGCCGACGAGCTGCGGGCGCTGCTGACGGAGTCCGGGCCGGCGGAGCGGTTCCTCGTGGAGCCGCCGAAGGGGCCGTTGTCGTTCAAGGCGTACGACGGGAAGGCGTCGTTCGACGGGCGGACGGTCAACTTCCGGTGGTTCTGGACGGGCGCGTCGTCGGCGAAGTGGAAGGCCGGCGACCAGAACTTCCCCGTCGGGGAACTGAACGGGGTCGAGTGGCGCTCGCCCGAGGTGTTCGAAGGGCATCTGCGGTTGCTGCACCGGGACGCGGGCGGGTCGGCCGCGCAGGCCGACCAGGATCCGGCCGCGGTGGTGTTCGGACTGGGGTACGGGCCGGTGCACGAGTCGCTGCCGTTCGCGGCGGCGGTGCTGGCCGCGGTGCGCACGTCCAGTCCGGTGGCGGCTGTCACGGCGGGTGGACCCCGCCGTGACCCTGCGGACATCGCCGAGCGGATCCGCCACCTCGGGGAGCTGCATCAGGCCGGGTTGGTGACCGATGAGGAGTTCTCCGTCAAGAAGGCGGAGTTGCTGGCGGAGCTTTAGCGTCTGCCGGGTTCGGTGCGTTGGCGGGCGCGGGTTGTGCGTGGCTTGTCGCGCAGTTCCCCGCGCCCCTTAAGAGCAGGTCCCTCTACTCCCTGCCCGCCGAGGTGTACGCCATGTCCGCGTACCTGTCGCCTGCGACCTTGGCCGCGATCGGGTCCAGGAGGGTGAGTTCCTCGTCCGTGAGCACGATCCTGGTGGCCGCCGTGTTCTCCTCCACCCTGGACGGCTTGCGGGTGCCCGGGATCGGGATGACCGGCAGACCGTGCAGGGACGACTGCTGGTGGGCCCAGGCCAGGGCGATCTGGCCGACGGACGCGCCGTGGGCCTCGGCGACCGCGCGGATGGGCTCCAGCAGGGCCCCGTTGGCCGTCGCGTTGTCCCCCGTGAAGCGGGGCTGCTGGCGGCGGAAGTCGTCGGAGGACAGGTCCTCGGCCGTGGCGAAGGAGCCCGTGAGGAAGCCGCGGCCCAGCGGCGAGTACGCGACGAGGGTCACACCGAGGTCGCGGGCCGCCGGGACGACGTTCGTCTCGATGTCGCGGCTGAAGAGCGACCACTCCGACTGCACGGCGGCGATGGGGTGGACGGCGTGGGCGGCGTGGAGTTCGTCGGCCGTGACCTCGCTCAGGCCGAGGTGCTTGACCTTGCCCTCGCGGACCAGTTCGGCCATGGCGCCGACGCTCTCCTCGATCGGCACGTTCACATCGCGCCGGTGCATGTAGTAGAGGTCGATGACGTCGACGTCCAGGCGCTTCAGGCTCGCCTCTACGGCCTGGCGGATGTAGGGCGGGTCGTTGCGGATGACACGGCGCGTCGGGTCGTCCGGGGGGATCGACAGGGCGAACTTGGTCGCGATGACGAGTTCGTCGCGGTGGGCCTTGAAGAACGGCGCCAGGAACCGCTCGTTCTCGCCGGCGCCGTAGGCGTCGGCCGTGTCGTAGAGGGTGACGCCCCGTTCGAGCGCCCGTTCCAGGGTCGCCCGGGAGGCGTCCGCGTCCGAGGGGCCGTAGCCGAAGTTCATGCCCATGCAGCCGAGGCCCTGGACGCCCACCTCGGGGCCGTCGTCGCCCAGCTTCGCCGTCGTGATCCTGCCGTCCGTCATCGGGACC
>NZ_JBHUQX010000289.1:0-12182 GCF_042674225.1 Streptomyces sp. NPDC056948 | reverse complement strand
GGGGACCTGGACATCGGGGACTGGTTCGTGCCCTTCGCCGCCATCACGCTTTCACTGCGGTCCTGACGGGATTTGAACCCGCGGCCTCCACCTTGACAGGGTGGCGAGCACTCCAAACTGCTCCACAGGACCAGGTTTCGCAGTGCGATTCGTGCGTTGCGCTGCGAGAAGAGACTGTACAGGAGGAGTGGGGCCCTGCGCGAACTCACCCAACGTGCAGGGGCGATTACGGGACTTCCGCGTCGATCGCCTTGATGATCCGCTTGTCGGAGACGGGGTACGCCGTGCCCAGCGCATGGGCGAAGTAGCTCACCCGGAGCTCCTCGATCATCCAGCGGATGTCCAGGACCGACGAGGGGACCGGCCGGCCCTGTGGCATCTGCTCCAGCAGCCAGGCGTACTCGTCCTGCATCTCGTGGACCTTCTGCATCCGCGTCGTGTCCCGCTGGACGTTCGCCGGCATCTGCTGGAGCCGCCGGTCCGCCGCCACCAGATAGCGCATCAGGTCCGGCTGGCGCCGCAGCCCCGCCTCCGTCACGAAGCCCGGCTTCACCAGGGCGTCCAGCTGCTTGCGCACGTCCTGGAGGTTCGGCAGCAGCACGGGGCTGCGTACGCCCTTCAGACGGCGCTCACAGGCCTGCCAGGCGGCCAGGACCTGCTGCACCTGGCCCACCGTACGGACCGTCGTGTCGACGATCTCCGCGCGCACCTTGTCGTACAGCTTCCGGTACGACTCCTCGTCCCACGCCGGCCCGCCGAAGTCCGCGATCAGCTTGTCGGCCGCCGCCATCGCGCAGTCGTCGAACAGGCCCTGGACGGAGCCGTGCGGATTCGCGGACAGCGCCAGCTTCTGCGCGTTCGTCAGCTTCTCGGAGGCGAACTTCGCCGGGTTCACCGGGATGTTGCGGAGGATCAGGCGGCGCGTGCCCTTCCACATGGCCTGCGCCTGCTCCGCCTCCGTGTCGAAGAGGCGTACGGAGACCGTGTCGCCGTCGTCGACCAGTGCCGGATACGCCTTCACCGGCTGGCCGGCCCGCCGGGTCTCGAAGACGCGGGTGAGGGTGCCGATCGTCCAGTCGGTGAGGCCCTTGCGCTCCAGGGACTCGCCGCCCTGACGTTCCGCGGTGGCCGCCGCGGCCTGGGAGAGGGCCTTGCGGGCCTTCGGCCGCAGCTGCAGCTTCAACGCCTCCAGGTCCTTGTCCTCCGCGAGATTGCGACGCCGCTCGTCGACGATCCGGAACGTGACCTTGAGGTGCTCGGGGACCTTGGACCAGTCGAAGTCGTCCGCCTCGAACGGGACGCCGACCATGCGCCGCAGTTCGCGGGTCATCGTGGTGGTGAGGGGCTCCTGGAGGGGGACCGCGCTGTCCAGGAACGCCTTCGCGTAGTTCGGCGCGGGGACGTAGTGGCGGCGGATCGGCTTGGGCAGGGACCGGATGAGCTCCACGACGACCTCTTCCCGCAGGCCCGGGATCTGCCAGTCGAAGCCCTCGTCCGTGACCTGGTTGAGGACCTGGAGCGGGATGTGGACGGTCACGCCGTCGGCGTCCGCGCCCGGCTCGAACTGGTAGGTCACACGGAACTTGAGGTTCCCCTGGCGCCAGGAGTCCGGGTAGTCGGCCTTGGTGACCTCGCTCGCCTTCTCGTTGATGAGCATCTCGCGCTCGAAGTCGAGGAAGTCGGGCTGCTCGTGCCGCTTGTGCTTCCACCAGGAGTCGAAGTGGGCACCGGAGACGACGTGGTCGGGGAGCTTCTGGTCGTAGAAGTCGAACAGCGTCTCGTCGTCGACCAGGATGTCCCGGCGCCGGGCCCGGTGCTCCAGCTCCTCGACCTCGGTGAGGAGTCTGCGGTTGTCCGAGAAGAACTTGTGGTGCGTGCGCCAGTCGCCCTCGACGAGCGCGTTCCGGATGAACAGCTCGCGGCTGGCCTCCGGGTCGATCCGGCCGTAGTTGACCTTCCGCTGCGCCACGATCGGTACGCCGTACAGCGTGACCTTCTCGTACGCCATCACCGCGGCCTGGTCCTTCTCCCAGTGCGGCTCGCTGTGCGTGCGCTTGATGAGGTGGGCGGCGAGGGGTTCGACCCACTCGGGCTCGATCTTCGCGTTGACGCGGGCCCAGAGGCGGGACGTCTCGACGAGTTCGGCGGACATCACGAAGCGCGGGGGCTTCTTGAAGAGCGCCGAGCCGGGGAAGACCGCGAACTTGGCGTTGCGGGCGCCCAGATACTCGTTCTTCCCCGTGCTTCTCCCGCCCTCGCCCCCGGCCTCCTTCACGTCCTTCATGCCGATGTGGGAGAGCAGGCCGGCGAGAAGGGAGACGTGGATGCGGTCGGCCGGGGCGTCGTCCTCGTTGAGGTGGATGCCCATCTGCTTCGCGACCGTGCGCAACTGCGAGTAGATGTCCTGCCATTCGCGGATGCGAAGGAAATTGAGGTACTCCTGCTTGCACATCCGGCGGAACGAGGACGAGCCCCGCTCCTTCTGCTGCTCGCGGACGTGGCGCCAGAGGTTGAGATAGGCCAGGAAGTCGCTGGTCTCGTCCTTGAAACGGGCGTGCTGCTGGTCGGCCTGCGCCTGTTTGTCGGCGGGGCGCTCGCGCGGATCCTGGATGGACAGCGCGGCGGCTATGACCATGACCTCGCGGACACAGCCGTTCCGGTCGGCCTCCAGCACCATCCGGGCCAGCCGCGGGTCGACCGGGAGCTGGGCGAGCTTGCGGCCGGTCTGCGTGAGCCGCTTGCGGAGGTCCTTCTGGGCCGCGTCGAAGGCGCCCAGCTCCTGCAGGAGCTGCACACCGTCACGGATGTTGCGGTGGTCCGGCGGGTCGATGAAGGGGAACTTCTCGATGTCGCCGAGGCCGGCCGCGGTCATCTGCAGGATGACGGAGGCGAGGTTCGTACGGAGGATCTCCGCGTCCGTGAACTCCGGGCGGCCGTCGAAGTCGTCCTCGCCGTAGAGGCGGATGCAGATGCCGTCGGACGTACGGCCGCAGCGGCCCTTGCGCTGGTTGGCGCTGGCCTGGGAGACCGGCTCGATGGGGAGGCGCTGGACCTTGGTGCGGTGGCTGTAGCGGGAGATCCGTGCGAAGCCCGGGTCGATGACGTACTTGATGCCCGGGACGGTGAGGGACGTCTCGGCGACGTTGGTCGCCAGAACGATCCTGCGTCCGGTGTGCGGCTGGAAGACGCGGTGCTGCTCGGCGTGCGACAGCCGGGCGTAGAGGGGCAGGATCTCCGTGAATCTGTACTGCTTCTTCGTGAGCGCGTCGGCCGTGTCCCGGATCTCCCGCTCGCCGGAGAGGAAGACGAGGATGTCGCCCTTGCCCTCCTTCTGGAGCTCCTCCACGGCGTCGGTGATCGCGGTGATCTGGTCGCGGTCGGCGTCGTCGGAGTCCTCTTCGAGGAGCGGCCGGTAGCGCACCTCCACGGGGTACGTACGGCCGCTGACCTCGACGATCGGGGCGTCGCCGAAGTGCCGGGAGAAGCGCTCGGGGTCGATGGTGGCCGAGGTGATGACGACCTTGAGGTCGGGCCGCTTCGGCAGGAGCTGGGCGAGGTAGCCCAGCAGGAAGTCGATGTTGAGGGACCGCTCGTGGGCCTCGTCGATGATGATCGTGTCGTAGGCGCGCAGCTCGCGGTCGGTCTGGATCTCGGCGAGCAGGATGCCGTCCGTCATCAGCTTGACGAAGGTGGCCTCCGGGTCGACCTGGTCGGTGAACCGGACCTTCCAGCCGACGGCCTCGCCGAGCGGGGTGTCCAGCTCCTCCGCCACGCGCTCGGCGACGGTGCGGGCGGCGATACGACGGGGCTGTGTGTGCCCGATCATGCCGCGGACGCCTCGCCCGAGTTCCATGCAGATCTTCGGGATCTGCGTGGTCTTCCCGGAACCGGTCTCACCGGCGACGATCACGACCTGGTGGTCGCGGATGGCGTCGGCGATCGTGTCCTTCTTCTGGCTGACCGGCAGTTGCTCCGGGTACGTGACCTCGGGCAGGCGGGTGCGCCGCCCGGCCATCCGCTCCTCGGCCTTGGCGACCTCCGCCTCGATCTCGGCGAGCACGGCGGCCTGGGCCTCCGGCTTACGGATCTTGCGCGCACCTTCGAGCCTGCGGCCGAGCCGGTGCGCGTCGCGCAGGGACAGCTCGGTCAGGCGGGGGGCGAGGGCGCCGAGGGCGGGGGCGGAGTGCGTAGACATACGGGGTCCAGGATCTCATCCCCGGGAAATCCGTGGCGAACGGTTTTGTCCCGCGGGACGGAGTGAGGTTTGACCGTTTCTCGTTCGGGCGGGGATTGCATGGCGGTGAGGCCGTACGGCAGCCGCTCACGATTGGAGGGCCTCCCGTCTCATGCCCGAAGCCACCGAAGTCCTGATCGTGGGTGCCGGTCCCACCGGTCTGATGCTCGCCGGAGACCTTGCCGCTGCGGGCGTGTCCGTCACCGTGCTCGAGCGCCGCACCGAGAGGTCGCAGCTCACCCGCGCCTTCGCGGTCCATGCCCGGACGCTCGAACTGCTGGACGCCCGGGGCATCGCCGACGAACTCGTCGCCGGCGGTGTCCAGATCGGCAAGCTCCAGATGATCGGGGATGCCCAGCTCGATCTGAGGCGGCTGCCGAGCAGATTCCCGTTCATGCTGCTGACCCCTCAGTACGCGACCGAGGCGGTGCTGGCGAAGCGTGCCGAGGCGCTCGGTGCCGAGGTGGTGGCCGGCGCGGACGTCACCGGGGTCGAGCAGGACGCCGACGGCGTGAGCGTGACCGTGCGCCTGTCCGACGGCACACCCCACACTCGGCGTGCCCGTTACCTGGTCGGCGCGGACGGCATGAACAGCGTCGTGCGCCGGGCGCTGGGGTTTCCGTTCCCCGGCCGGGCCGCCCTGCGCTCGGTGATGCTCGCCGATGTCCGGCTCGCCGTGCCGCAGGCCATGCCGGTGGCGAACGCGGTCCGGGAGGGGATCGCCTTCGTCTCCCCGCTGGGCGACGGCTGGCACCGGGTGGTCGCCTGGGACCGCGACAAACAGCTTCCGGTCGAGGCCCCTCTCGAACTGGAGGATGTGCGGACGATCACCCGTAAGGCCCTGGGGACCGACTTCGGCATGCACGACCCGCGCTGGCTGTCCCGCTTCCAGACCGACGAGCGCCAGGTGCCGCGGTACCGGCTGGGGCGGGTGCTGCTCGCGGGCGATGCCGCGCATGTGCACTCCCCGGCCGGCGGTCAGGGCATGAACACCGGTCTGCAGGACGCCGCCAATCTGGCCTGGCGGCTGGCTGCGGTGGTGCGCGGGTGGGCGCCGGAGGGGCTGCTCGACGGCTATCAGGCCGAGCGGCACCCGATCGGGCGGGAAGTGATCCGGGACAGCGGCAGGATGATGCGGCTGGCGCTGATCCACTCACCCGTGCTGAGCACCGCCATGAACCTGCTCTCGCGCGTTGCCGCCGCCATCCCGCCGGTGGCCGACCGGCTGGCGGCCAAGGCGACGGGTCTCGCCATCTCCTACCCGGCACCCTCCGGCACCCATCCCCGCGCCGGCCGACGCGCTCCCGACCTGGAACTCGCCCAGGGCGCCGGCTCCGGCACCGGCTCCGCGACGCGGCTGTACGAGGCGTTGCGCGCCTGCCGTTTCGTGCTCGTCAGCCGTTTCCCCGAGGTGACGGGCTGGGAGGGCCGGACGATCACGGTCGCCCCGGCCGCCGGTTTCAAGGCCCCGGCGGTGCTGCTGGTCCGCCCGGACGGCTACATCGCATGGGCCGCGGACGACCACGACCACGACGCGCTGCTGACTGCCCTGACCACATGGGTCGGCCCTCGGCAGGACGTGGCATCGACGTGAACCACGACATGACTGAGCCCCTCTCCAGTAATGGTGGAGAGGGGCTCAAGCCCTGGTGAGGGCTGCGGTGGCTGGGGCCGGGGTCGAACCGGCGACCTTCCGCTTTTCAGGCGGACGCTCGTACCAACTGAGCTACCCAGCCACGAGGTTCCACGTGAAACCTCAGCGGTCCTGACGGGATTTGAACCCGCGGCCTCCACCTTGACAGGGTGGCGAGCACTCCAAACTGCTCCACAGGACCAAGCATGTCGTACGACAGTGTCGCACAGGGTGGTGCGTGCCCCCAACGGGATTCGAACCCGTGCTACCGCCTTGAAAGGGCGGCGTCCTAGGCCGCTAGACGATGAGGGCTATCGGCCCGCCTGCGCGCTTCTCAGCGCGTCGGGGACGTGAGAAGCATATGGGATGGCGGGACCTATCGCCAAAACGGTTTAGGGGGAGGCCGAGGGGGTGCCCTCCGTAGGGGTACTCGGGGACGGGTCCGCACCGGGCTGGTTCTCCTCCGGCAGGTGGCGACTGACCTCGGCCGTCGTCAGGCCGAGGCCGCCCAGCTCGATCTCGTCCCAGGCCTGGAGGAGGCGGGAGTCCCGGTCGAAGTACAGGATCGACGCCTCGATGGGGTCCGGGTGCTTGCCCTCGATGGCGCGCAGGCCGCTGCCGCCGGTGGAGCCCTCGATGCGGAGCCGGGTGCCGTACTTCAGGACCTCCGTCTCGTCGTGGTGGAGATGGCCGGCCAGGGCCAGGGGGACCTCGCCGTCGACCTCGCGGACCGCCGCCGGTTCGTGGGCGACGGCGACGTCCACCGGGGTGCCGGCCGTGCGCTGATCACGCAGGGCCGTGGCCAGCCGGGCGCCCGCCAGCTCCTGGGACTGGGCGGCGCCGATCTGCTTCGAGCGGTCCGGCGTGTACTGCGGATCGCCGATGCCCGCGAAACGCAGGCCCTTGATCGTCGTCGCCCGGCCGTCGTCCAGGACATGGACGTTCTTCAGGTCCTCCAGATAGCGCTGGGTGAGCATCGAGTCGTGGTTGCCGCGGACCCAGACATAGGGGGCACCGAGGTCCTCGATGGGGTCAAGGAAGCCGTTCTCGGCGGCCGTGCCGTGGTCCATCGTGTCGCCCGAGTCGACGATCACGTCCACCTTGTACTGCTCCACGAGCGAGGCGATGATCTTCCAGCTCGCCGGGTTGAGGTGGATGTCGGAGACGTGCAGGACCCGGATGGTGGAGGGGTCGGGCGCGTAGGCCGGGAGTGTCGAGGTGGCGTCGTAGAGCTTGGTCACGTTGGTGACCAGGCGGGCCAATTCCTTCTGGTAGACGTCGAATTCGGTGACGATGCTGCGCGCGTTGCCGACCAGGGAGGGGGCCGAGGTGAGCAGGCCGGAGAACTTGGGCTCCAGGACGGAGTCGGGGCGCCAGGTGGCGTAGGCCGTGCCGCCCGAGGCGGCGAGGAGGGTCAGGGCGAGGCCGCCGGCGGCCAGGGCGCGGCGGGGGCGCCGGTAGACCGCGAGGCCGAGGGCGGTGGCGCCGGCGACGACCGCGACGCTCGAGCGGACGGCCAGGTCGAGGGTGCCGCGGCCGACGTCCTCGGTGACCTCGTCCTGGAGGCCGGAGAGGCGTTCGGGGTGGTCGACCAGGGCCTGGGAGCGATCCGGGTCGAGCTGGTCGACGTTCACGTCCAGACGGACGGGGGCGTTGTGGCTGTCCAGCGCCAGGGCGCCCAGCGGCGAGATATTGATCTTGGTGCCGCCGGTGAAGGAGGGGCGCAGGGTCATGGTGGTGTTCATGGGGCCGACCGGGACCCGGACGTCGCCCACGACCAGCAGCCCCAGCCAGGCGCCGAGGAGGACGACGGTCACCAGTCCGGCCGCGCGGGCCCACGGGTGCGGCTGTCGTACGAGCTCGATCGTGGTGGGCGCCTGGCGGGAGCGGTAGCGGCGGGCCAGGGCGCGCGGGGGCGTGCGGATCGGGTTCAGGACACTCCGGACTGCGGCGGGGACGCGGGCCATTGATCCCGTATGCCCAAGTCCCGGCGCGGATATGCGACGCCGGATGGCTCTCGTACGGCCGGGTCGTGGCCGACAATGGGCCTGTGCTGGAGATGACGCGCGAGGAGTTCGAGGAACTGGTGGCCGAGGCGCTCGACCGGATCCCGCCGGAGCTGACGCGACTGATGGACAACGTCGCGGTGTTCGTCGAGGACGAACCGCCGGCGGAGGATCCCGAGCTGCTCGGGCTGTACGAGGGGACTCCGCTGACCGACCGGGGGGAGTGGTACGCCGGTGTGCTGCCCGACCGGATCACGATCTACCGGAACCCGACGCTGCGGATGTGCGAGTCGCGGGAGGACGTCGTGGCGGAGACGGAGGTCACCGTGGTGCACGAGATCGCGCACCACTTCGGCATCGACGACGAGCGCCTTCACGCCCTGGGCTACGGCTGAGCGTGATGTGAACGCGGGCCGCGTGTCCTCTTGCGGGCGGCGGGAGTTGGAGGTGTTGACTCCATCACCCTTCCCGGAGGTGGCCCCGTGCGCCCCTTGTACGTACCCGTCCGCCTGGCCGCCACGGTCGTGGCCGTCGCCGCCGCCGCCGGCTGCATGAGCGTCGGCGACGACGGCGCGGGCGGGAGTGCCAAGCCGTCGCATTCCGCGGGGCAGCGCGGCGGGGAGGGGCCCGACGGCGGGTCGGCGGTGTCGGGCGGCGGTGCCGGGGCCGGTGCGGCGGCGGCCGACGGCAAGCACGGGCGCGGCAAGGGGAAGAAGGGCGCGAAGGGCGAGCGCGGCAAGCCCGGGGAGTCGGCGTCTCCCGAGGCCTCGCCGTCCGCCGCGGTGAGCGCGCCCGCGCCGGGAGGCGGCAAGCCGGGGCAGCCGGCCAAGCCGACGCCGAAGCCGCCGGCGCCGCCCACTCCCACCCGGACGGCCGAACCGGAGCCCACTCCGACGCCGCCCGAGCCGACGACATCGCCGGAGCCGACGCCGGAGCCGTCGTCGTCGGCGCACGAGCCGCCGGGGCCGCAACTGGCGCAGCGGGAGCCGGCCCCGGAGGCGGGGGCACCGGCGTAGCCCCCCGCTGTGAGTGTCGGCGCGGCGGGAACATACTCTGGGGGTGGTCGGTTGACAGCCGACGGGAGGTTCTCCGGGCCACTGGCCCATGGAGGGCGTCCCTGCTGTCTCCTACGGAGTCCGGTTTGCCTTACGGGTCCCGGAGTGCGTATGGTGGCAGATCGTTTGAACCCATTCTTGCCCGGCGCCAATACAGAGCGCGCCGTGTGGCGCGTACTCTCCCTTGCCGTGGTGGACCGCATTGAGGCGGTCGTATTGCGAATCGCGAATCACGGAGTTGACGGGCGCGTGCCGACGGAGACTCCGGAAGGTTTCGCATTCGCATGTCCATCGCCAGTACTGATCACGTCGTCGTGCCCGAGAACGAGGCAGCCGACGACACCCCCGAACTGACTTTCGCCGACCTCGGCCTGCCCGAGGGCGTCGTGCGCAAGCTCGCACAGAACGGCGTGACCACCCCCTTCCCCATCCAGGCCGCGACCATTCCGGACGCCCTGGCCGGCAAGGACATCCTCGGCCGTGGCCGCACCGGCTCCGGCAAGACCCTCTCCTTCGGTCTGCCGACCCTGGCGACGCTCGCCGGCGGCCGCACCGAGAAGCACAAGCCGCGCGCCGTCATCCTCACGCCGACGCGTGAGCTCGCCATGCAGGTCGCCGACGCGCTCCAGCCCTACGGCGACGTCATGGGGCTGAAGATGAAGGTCGTCTGCGGCGGTACGTCGATGGGCAACCAGATCTACGCCCTGGAGCGCGGTGTCGACGTCCTCGTCGCCACCCCCGGCCGGCTGCGCGACATCATCAACCGCGGTGCCTGCTCCCTGGAGAACGTGCAGATCGCCGTCCTCGACGAGGCCGACCAGATGTCGGACCTGGGCTTCCTGCCCGAGGTCACCGAGCTGCTCGACCAGGTCCCGGCGGGCGGTCAGCGCATGCTGTTCTCGGCCACGATGGAGAACGAGATCTCCACGCTGGTCAAGCGCTACCTGAGCGACCCGGTCACGCACGAGGTCGACAGCGCCCAGGGCAACGTCACGACCATGTCGCACCACATCCTCATCGTGAAGCCCAAGGACAAGGCGCCGGTCACCGCCGCGGTCGCCTCCCGTAAGGGCCGCACGATCATCTTCGTCCGCACCCAGCTGGGCGCCGACCGCATCGCCGAGCAGCTCTGCGACTCCGGCGTGAAGGCCGACGCGCTGCACGGCGGAATGACGCAGGGCGCGCGCACCCGCGTGCTGGAGGACTTCAAGAAGGGCTACGTCAACGCGCTCGTCGCGACCGACGTCGCCGCCCGCGGCATCCACGTCGACGGCATCGACCTGGTGCTGAACGTGGACCCGGCCGGGGACCACAAGGACTACCTGCACCGGGCGGGCCGTACGGCGCGTGCCGGCCGCACGGGCACCGTCGTCTCCCTCTCGCTCCCGCACCAGCGGCGTCAGATCTTCCGGCTGATGGAGGACGCGGGCGTCGACGCCGGGCGCCACATCATCCAGGGCGGCGCGGCCTTCGACCCGGAGGTCGCCGAGATCACCGGCGCCCGGTCGATGACCGAGGTCCAGGCCGAGTCCGTGGGCAACTCCGCGCAGCAGGCCGAGCGTGAGGTCGCCCAGCTCACCAAGGAGCTGGAGCGGGCGCAGCGGCGTGCGAACGAGCTGCGTGAGGAGTCCGACCGGCTGCTCGCGCGAGTCGCGCGCGAGCGCGGCGAGGAGCCTGCCGCAGTGGTGGCCGGCGAGTCCGGGGATGTCGCTGCCGTTGCCGAGGTGTCGGTGCCGGAGCAGCCGACCGCGAAGGACGTCGAGCGTGAGGAGCGCGCCGAGTCCTCCCCGTCGTACGAGCGTCGGGAGCGGCGCGAGGAGCGTGGCGGCGGCTACGGGCGTGACCGGTACGCCGACCGTGACCGTGGTGGCGACCGTGGTGGCGACCGCGGCGGGCGTTCCTTCGACCGTGACCGCGGCGGCGACCGTGGTGGTGACCGTGGCGGCCGTTCGTTCGAGCGGCGTGACGAGCGTGGCGGCGGTTTCAACCGTGACCGCGACCGGGACCGTGGCGGCTTCCGCCGCGACGAGCGCGGTGGGCACCGCGGCAGCGACCGTCCCTTCAACCGCGACCGCCGGGACGACCGTCCGGGCTACCGCGCCGGCGGGCACGACCGCCCGAACGGCCGTCGTGACGACCACCGCGGCGGCGGCTCCTTCGGCCGCCGCGAGGACAAGCCGCGCTGGAAGCGCAACGGCTGACGCATAACCGTGTGGAGCGCCGTGGCCCCGCCCCGACGGGCGGTCCACGGCGGTCTGCTTTCCCTCCCGTACGGTGGTGTGTGACCGTCACGAGCCGATACCCGATCGGAGACTCGCCGTCGTCCGGCTATGCTCGTGGGGGCAACATCGCCTGGGCCCTTAGCTCAATTGGCAGAGCAGTGGACTTTTAATCCATTGGTTGTGGGTTCGAGTCCCACAGGGCCTACCTGAAGGACCCCAGCTCAGACATCAACTGGGCTGGGGTCCTGTCCGTTTGACCCGGTCGTGTGATTGTCGGCCGGCCCGATGCCGGCCCTGGTCCAGACGATCATGGCTACTGCGCCGGCGAGGCGTCCCTGAGGGCAAGCCCTGCTATCTGGTGACCGACGATGGCGGCAGCCGTCTCGCCGACGGCCTGGAGGCGGCCCAGCTCGCCACCGGCGTCTACCGGGTGCCGAGGAGGGTGTCTGGGCTGGGCCGACCACCACGTAGGACGTCAGCAGAAGGGGCGGCCCGGGTCGTTGGCCCAGAAGGAGAGGAAGGACCAGGTCTGCGCTCCGACACGTCCGTCGACGACGATTTCGGCGCATTGCTGGAAGGCCGTCACCGCGCCTCGCGTCTGCCCGCCGAAATCTCCGTCCACGTCCAGCTCGGCGCCTACAGCCTCATTGAGGTAGCACTGGGCTTGCTGGACAACCGCCCCGGATGAGCCCTGCTGGAGGTTGGGCCGACGATTCGTGTAGTCGCAGATGTCGTCCGGTCCCTGGGCTACGACGCGTTCGGTGCGTTCCGGGATGATCTGCGGCGCCGCGGCAGCAGGACCTCCGACGAGGCCTGCGGAAAGAAGAACAGCCGCAGCGATCGCGTGCGCTGGTCGCATCCTCAACCACCTCCGAAGGTGCCGGTGTCTCCAGCGTGCGCTGGTGTCTCCCGGGGCGCATCTCGACGCCGGCAGCTCCGAGGGGCAGCCCAGGAGCGGGCGTTGGGCGTAAGCGGCGGGATCGGGGCGGGCCGGCAACAGAGCCCCGGTCCGGACCGCATCCGGACCGGGGC